>NZ_JBIUWI010000054.1:2146-37760 GCF_044743385.1 Pseudomonas sp. NPDC087639
TCAGCGTCTGCGTGGTCGAAAAAGGCTCCGAAGTCGGCGCACACATCCTTTCCGGTGCCGTGTTCGAACCACGCGCTCTGAACGAATTGTTCCCGGACTGGAAAGAACTCGGCGCCCCGCTGAACACGCCAGTCACCCGCGACGATATTTTCGTGCTGAAAAACGCCGAAAGCGCGCAGAAGATTCCTGACTTCTTTGTGCCCAAGACCATGCACAACGAAGGCAACTACATTATCTCCCTCGGCAACCTTTGCCGCTGGCTGGCCCAACAGGCTGAAAACCTGGGTGTGGAAATCTACCCGGGCTTCGCCGCTCAGGAGGCGCTGATCGATGAAAGCGGCATCGTGCGCGGGATCATCACCGGTGATCTGGGCGTTGATCGCGAAGGCAATCCGAAAGAAGGCCTGTACACCCCGGGCATGGAACTGCGTGGCAAATACACGCTGTTCGCCGAAGGCTGCCGTGGCCACATCGGCAAGCAACTGATCAAGCGCTTCAACCTCGACGGCGATGCCGACGCCCAGCACTACGGCATCGGCCTGAAAGAAATCTGGGAAATCGATCCGGCCAAACACCAGCCAGGCCTGGTGGTGCACACCGCCGGTTGGCCGCTGGACATCATGGGCACCGAGAACACCGGTGGCTCGTTCCTCTATCACTTGGAAAACAACCAGGTGGTGGTCGGTCTGATCGTCGATCTGTCCTACAGCAACACTTACCTGTCGCCGTTCGACGAGTTCCAGCGCCTCAAGCATCACCCGGTACTGGCTCAGTACCTGGAAGGCGGCAAGCGCGTCAGCTACGGCGCCCGCGCGATCTGCAAGGGCGGTCTGAACTCGTTGCCAAAAATGGTCTTCAAGGGCGGCGCGCTGATCGGTTGCGACCTCGGCACCCTGAACTTCGCCAAGATCAAAGGCAGCCACACCGCGATGAAGTCCGGCATGCTCGCCGCTGAATCGGTGGCTGACGCGCTGTTCGCTGAAAAGGACGGCACTGAAGAGCTGACCACTTACGTCGACGCCTTCAAGAAGAGCTGGCTCTACGACGAACTGTTCGCCAGCCGCAACTTCGGCCCGGCCGTCCACAAGTTCGGCGCCATTGTCGGTGGCGGCTTCAACTGGCTGGACCAGAACATCTTCGGCGGCAAACTGCCGTTCACCCTGCACGACACCAAGCCGGACTACGCCTGCCTCAAGCTCGCGGCCGACTGCAAGAAGATCGACTACCCGAAACCCGACGGCAAGCTCAGCTTCGACAAACTCAGCTCGGTGTTCATCTCCGGTACCAACCACGAAGAAGAACAGCCGTGCCACCTGAAGCTGACCGACCCGAGCATCCCGATCAGCAAAAACCTGCCACTGTACGACGAACCGGCGCAGCGCTACTGCCCGGCCGGCGTATACGAAGTCATCACCAAGGAAGACGGCGAGAAACGCTTCCAGATCAACGCCCAGAACTGCGTGCACTGCAAGACCTGTGACATCAAGGACCCTTCGCAGAACATCACCTGGGTCACGCCGGAAGGCGCCGGCGGCCCGACCTATCCAAATATGTAAGCCGAACCGCTGAACATCAAGGCTCCCGAAACGGGGGCCTTTTTGTTGCCCAAAATTTTTGTCTCACCAAAAACAACTGTAGGAGTGAGCCTGCTCGCGATAGCAGTAAACCAGTCGACATCATGTCATCTGGTACGCCGCTATCGCGAGCAGGCTCACTCCTACAGGGGATTGTGTAAATCCTCAGGCCGCGCGCTCCTCTCCAGGGCTACGCTCAAAGTAACGCTTATATTCACGGCTGAACTGCGAAGTACTCTGATACCCGACCCGATGCGCCACCTGCGCCACACCCAGGCCCTCCGCCACCAGCAGCGTTTGCGCCTTAAGCAAGCGCAGGCGCTTCAGATACTGCACCGGCGACAACAACGTGCTGCGCTTGAAATGTTCATGAAACGTCGAAACGCTCATGTTCGCGCAACTGGCCAACGTCTCGACGTTCAACGGCTCGGTGTAATGCGCATGCAGATGACTGATCGACGCCGCGACCCGGGCAAACTGCCCCTGCTGCTCGACCAATGCCCGCAACACATCAGCCTGCGGACCGCGCAGGGCGACGAAGAGCAATTCGCGAATCCGCGCCGGCCCGAGAATCTGGCATTCCAGCGGATCGTGCAGACATTGCAGCAGCCGCTCGACGCAACCCCGCATGGCATCGTCAAGCACCACCGAGGTCATCGACTCAGGTGTCTGCGCTGGAATATGCCGCCCCGGCGCCAGCCCCATCGCCAATACCAATTCACCCAGCAAGACACGGTCGATCGCCACCGAAATCCCCAGTAACGGCGCATCCGGCAAGGCAAAGGTTTCGCATTCGAAAGGCACCGGCAGCGCCTGAATCAGATAGTGCCCGGCGCCATACTCCATGGTGCGCGGCCCGAGAAACGCCAGTTTGCTGCCCTGGGCGATGATCATCAGGCTCGGCTCATAAATGTGCGGGCCACGGGCAACGTCGCAACTGGCGCGCAACACCTGCACACCCGGCAGCCCGGTCTGGGAATAACCGTCGCGCAGCGCCAGCGGTTCGATCAACGAAACCAGCGTGGCGTTGGCATCAAGGTGACGGGTCAATTGCATCGACATGTTCTTCACAAAAACCACGGAAAAAGGGATGAAAGCATCATCGCAGATCCTTTTGCCAATGCGACCGATCAAAGCCGCATGCCGGAGGATTAGGCATGAGACCCGGAGGAATCGTCATGGCCGGACAGGCGGACGGCGCCCAAAATGCGCCGCCTCACTTGTTACTGCTTTTGCGAGGTTTCACATGTATACCGCCATCGGCTATGCCGCCCAATCGGCCACCACGCCCCTCGCCCCGATGAAATTCGAACGCCGCAGCCCTCGGGCCGACGACGTGGCGATCGAGATCCTGTATTGCGGCGTCTGCCACTCCGACATTCACCAGGCGCGCAACGAATGGGGCATCGCTGTTTACCCGTTGATGCCCGGCCACGAGATCGTCGGAAAAGTCACCGCCACCGGTGCGAATGTCACTAAACACAAAGTAGGCGATCTGGTCGGCGTTGGCTGCATGGTCGACTCCTGCCGCTCCTGCGAAGCCTGCCAAGCGAACCTTGAGCAATACTGCCTCGAAGGTCCGACCATGACTTACGCGACCCCGGACCGGGTCGACGGCAGCAACACCATGGGCGGCTACTCCGACAGCATCGTCGTCAGCGAGCACTTTGTTGTACGCATTCCGGAGCGTCTGGCGTTGGCCAGCGCCGCGCCGATCCTCTGCGCCGGCATCACCACTTATTCGCCGCTCAAGCACTACGGCGTGAAGACTGGCGACAAGGTCGGGATTCTCGGCATGGGCGGCCTCGGCCATATGGGCATCAAGTTCGCCAAGGCGATGGGCGCCGAAGTGACGCTGTTCACCCGTTCGGCAAGCAAAGCTGAAGAAGGCCGTCGTCAGGGCGCCGATCATGTGATCGTGTCCACCGATGCCGAGCAGATGAAAGCTGCGGCGGGTTACTTCGACTTCCTGCTCGACACCATTCCGGTGCAGCACGACCTGAACCCGTACCTCGACACCCTGCGTTTCGACGGTGTGCACATTCTGGTCGGTCTGATCGAGCCGGTTGATCCACCGGTACACGCCGGCAAACTGGTGATGAGTCGCCGCGTGCTGGCCGGTTCGCTGATCGGTGGCGTCGCCGAAACTCAGGAAGTGCTGGATTTCTGCGCAGAGCACAACATCACCTGCGACATTGAAATGCTCGACATCCGCGAGATCAATGAGGCGTACGCCCGCATGATTGCCGGTGACGTGAAATACCGCTTCGTGATCGACATGGCGACCCTGAAAGTCTGATCCTTCAGACCTTCAATCCCAGCTCCGCCGATAGCCGGGCTGTGACCCCTTTGATCAGGGGAATCAGCTCGGCCATCTTCTCCAGCGGCATGTACGGCACAGTGCTGGCGATACTGATCGCCGCCACAATGCGCTTGCTCGCATCACGGATCGGCGCCGCCACACAACGGATCGACGGTTCGTTGTCTTCCAGATCGAACGCGTAGCCACCGACCACATACTCGGTCATCCGTTGTTCAACCTGTTCCCACGACTGCTGTGGGTGCTGCGGCCAGAACTGACTTTTCCCACCCGCCGGAAGACTGATGTCGTACAGACGTTGCCAATCCTGCGGCGTGTCGTCGAGCATCAACGCCTTGCCGATCCCGGTGCGTGCCAGAGGCATGCGATGGCCAACCCGCGAACGCATCTCCGGGCCGTTGCGCCCTGGATTCTTCAGCAGATACAGCACTTCGTCGCCTTCACGAATCCCCAGGTGAACCGTGTCACCGGTCAGTGCCGACAACTCATCCAGATACGGCCCGGCCAACGTCACCAGCGGCAACTCTTCGCGTGCCTGGAAACCCAGCTCGATCAGCTTTGGCCCCAACAGATAACCGATTTGCGGCACAACACGCAGATAACGCTCATCCACCAGACAACTGGCCAGACGATGGGTGGTGCTGCGCGTGGTGCCGATCAGCCGGGCGATCTCCTTGAGATCCCGCGCGCCACTGGCCACGGCCTGCACCACACCCAGCCCGCGAAGTAGCGTCTGAGTGCCGGTGGGCGCGGCGTCCTTGGTTTTTTCCGGGGCGTCTTCCTGCATATCCAGCCTTTACCGTTGAGCGAGGGAACGGGCGGCATTATGGTCGCCCGACACTGAGCACTACAACTCGATACGTTCGACCTTGCCCACCAGCAGCACGTAGGACAAAGCGCCGATCAATGCGAGAACCGCGATATAGGTGATCGCCGGGGCAAAGGAATCACCGCTGGCGAGGAAACCGATCACGATCGGCGTGGCAATCGCCGACAGGTTACCGATGAAATTGAACACCCCACCGGTCAAGCCGAGCAGACGCGCCGGCGCCAGTGTCGACACCAGCGACCAGGTGATCGAAGCCAGACCGTTGCCGAAAAACGCCAGCGCCAGAAAGGCAATCACCAGCGGCGTCGACTCAACGAAGTTGGCGCCAATGATCGAGGTGGAAATCAGCAGCCCGCCAATGATCGGCAACTTGCGCGCGAAACCGACGGTGTAACCACGACGGATCAAAAAGTCGGAAAAGAACCCCGAACACAACACGCCAACGAACGCTGCGAGAAACGGCAGCGACGCCAACAGGCCGGATTTGATGAAGTCCATGCCGCGATATTTCACGAGGTAGGTCGGGAACCACGTCAGGAAAAACCACAGCGTCGAGTTCAGGCAGAACTGGCCGAGATAGATGCCCCACAACTTGCGTTTAGTGAGAACGATGCCGAGATCGGTCCAACTGAATTTGGCTTTGACCTTGGCGCTCTCGGCCTGAATATCCACCAACCCGCCGCCCTCGCGGATCAGGTCGATTTCTGCATCGTTGACGCCTTTGAAATCACGCGGCTCGCGATACACCGCGTACCAGATCGCCGCCCAGACAATGCCCACCGCGCCGGTTGCAATGAACACCATGTGCCAGCCGAATTCGTGTTGCAGCCAGGCTAGCACCGGGGTGAGGAACGCCAACCCAACGAACTGCCCGGACGTATAGAAACCAATCGCCGTGGCGCGCTCGCGCTCGGGGAACCAGGTCGTGACCACGCGGCTGTTGATCGGATAGGCCGGCGCTTCTAGCGCACCGACCGCCATGCGCAACACGAACAGTGCAATGAAACTGGCAGCGAAACCAAGCATCACCGTGGCCAGCGACCACAGCAATAGCGCAACGCTATACAGAATGCGCGGCGGCACCCGATCCACCAGCCAGCCACCGGGAATCTGCATCGCGGCGTAGGTCCAGCCGAACGCCGAGAAAATCAGGCCGACATGAATTGGATCGATGCCCAGCTCACTGGTCAGCGCCGGTGCGGCAATCGACAGGTTACTGCGGTCGAGGTAGTTGATAACCACGGTGATAAACAGCAACACCATGATGAAAAACCGCTTACGGCTAGGCGTGACTAAAGACGCCTGCCCGGTGAGGGTTTGCGGTTGCATGGGGAGTGCCTCTTTTTATGTTTATTGAGGTCAGAAGATCGCTCCCACGCTCTGCGTGGGAATGCAGCACGGGACGCTCCGCGTCCCAACAGCGGACGCAAAGCATCCAATGAGGCGTTCCCACGCAGAGCGCGGGAACGATCAGCACCGCCAGCGGTGGGTCAGGGATGACTCACCACTCGGCAAAACTGCCATCGGCGTGACGCCAGATCGGGTTGCGCCAGCGGTGACCGACGGCCGCACGCTCGATCACGTATTCCTCGTTGATCTCGATGCCCAACCCCGGCCCGTTCGGAATCTTCACGAAGCCCTTGTCGTAATCGAACACTCGCGGATCCTTCACGTAGTCGAGCAAGTCGTTGCTCTCGTTGTAATGGATACCCAGGCTCTGCTCCTGGATAAACGCGTTGTAACAAACCGCGTCGAGTTGCAAACACGCTGCCAGCGCAATCGGCCCCAGCGGGCAATGCAGCGCCAGCGCCACGTCGTAGGCTTCGGCCATGTTGGCGATCTTGCGGGTTTCGGTGATGCCGCCGGCATGCGACGCATCCGGCTGAATGATGTCGACGTAACCTTCACTCAACACCCGTTTAAAGTCCCAGCGCGAGAACAACCGCTCACCGAGAGCAATCGGCGTGCTGGTCAACGGCGCCAGTTCTTTCAGTGCTTCGTAGTTTTCGCTGAGCACCGGCTCTTCGATAAACATCAGTTTGTACGGGTCGAGTTCCTTCATCAGCACCTTGGCCATCGGCTTGTGTACCCGGCCATGGAAGTCGACGCCAATGCCGACGTTCGGCCCGACCGCATCACGCACGGCGGCCACGTTAGCCAAGGCGAGGTCGACTTTTTCGAAAGTATCGAGGAACTGCAGCTCTTCGGTGCCGTTCATCTTCACCGCGGTAAAACCACGGCTCACCGCTTCTTTCGCCGCCCGTGCGGTGTCGGCCGGACGGTCGCCGCCGATCCACGAATACACACGGATCTTGTCGCGCACCTGACCGCCCAGCAGATCGCTGACCGAAACGCCGAGCGCCTTGCCCTTGATGTCCCACAACGCCTGGTCGATACCGGCCAGTGCGCTCATGTGAATCGCGCCGCCGCGATAGAAACCGCCGCGGTACAACACCGTCCAGATATCTTCGATGTTGCGTGGGTCTTTGCCGATCAGGTAGTCGGACAATTCTTCAACGGCAGCGGCAACGGTGTGTGCGCGACCCTCGACGACAGGCTCGCCCCAACCGGTCACGCCCTCATCGGTTTCAACCTTGAGGAAGCACCAGCGCGGCGGGACGATGAAGGTGGTGAGTTTGGTGATTTTCATCTCTGCTCTCTTTTTGTAAATGCAGCTCTTATAGATGCAGCGCACGCAGCGCCAAAAGTTCTTAGCGAAGGGCTTTCCAGGCAGCGACGTAGGCCTTGGCATTGACCGCAACCTGCTGCGGCGTCATCCCCGGTTTAAACAGCCCGGAACCGAGTCCGAAGCCTTTCACACCCGCGTCAATAAACGCCTGCATGTTGTCCGGCGTGATCCCGCCGACCGGCGCCAGCACCGTTCCAGAAGGCAACACCGCCAGCCAGGCTTTGACGACTGCCGGGCCCATCTGCTCGGCCGGAAACAGCTTGAGAATGTCCGCGCCCTCCTCCAGCGCCGCGAACGCTTCAGTGGGTGTGGCCACGCCTGGCGACAGAAACAAACCCGCCGCTTTTGCTGCACGCAACACCTTGGCGTCGCTGTGCGGCATGACGATCACCTGGCCGCCAGCCTCTTTCACTTGCTCGACCTGCTCCGGGGTCAACACCGTGCCGGCGCCGATCAGGCAATCGGCGGGCAACGTCGTGCGCAGGATGCGGATACTTTCGTACGGCGAAGGGGAATTGAGCGGTACTTCGATGACGCGAAATCCGGCGGCATACAGGACTTCTCCGACAGCGGCAGCTTCCTGCGGATGCAGGCCGCGCAGAATCGCGATCAGACCGTTTTGTGCCAATGCTTGCTTGAGCATGTCAGGCCTCCAGTCAGGGTTAACGGGATGAGGAATCGATCAGTCCGGCGGCCAGCGCCAGTTGCCATAAGCCACGCTCGGTGGCCTGCTCGGCCAGCGTCACCTTGGCGAACTCGCAGGCATCGAGGGCACGGCTATAGCGCGCGCAGAGTTGCGCGTTGCCGATAAGGACGATCGAAGGAAGGTGCACGCTGTTGCGTCGATGCCGCTGAACCGTGGCGAGTGCCGCCAGTTCATGGCCAATCATCAGGCCCGACAGGTAATCCGCTTGCGCCGTCGGGCTGAGTTCACCGGTCAGGCCCAGCGTTCGCGCACTGAATAAAGTCGAGAGCACGCCGAGCTCACCGTCCGCCGACAGCGCAACCTGCACGCCCCGGTCAAACGCCTGACCATCGAACGTCGCGCCTTGCTGTTGAGTACGGCCGAGGATGCTGTGATCACTGAGCACGGCGAACACTTCGCCGGTCATGAAGGTGTCGAAATGCGTGATGCGGCCATCGACCACTTCCACCCATTTCGAATGACTGCCCGGCAGGCCGATCAACACTTCGTTGCCCGCTTCCACCGGAAGATTCTGCAGAACACCGAGGACTTGAGTCTCTTCGCCACGCATCACATTCGGCAGTCGCGAACGCTGAATCACGCCCGGCACGATATGCACCCGCGTGCCGCGAAGACTGACAACTGTTTGTAGGGAGTTTCCGAGATTGGCGACGTTCGCCGGCGTTTCGCAGTAGGCCGCTTCACGCCAGCCCTGCGCGCTGCCGACCATGCCGCAGGCGATCACCGGCAGATCCGGCTGTGCATCGAGCCAGTCGCCACAAGCCTCGTCAAAGGCCAGTTCAAAACCGTCGGCACATTCGCGACCGTTGATGACTCGCGGGGTCTTCGGCAACTGCATGATCCCGGACGACAGCGAACGCTGCTCCAGCACCACACCGCCCGCCGCGAGTTTGTAAGCACGTAATGAGGTCGTCCCCCAATCGAGCGCGATCAATTGCGCCAGCATCGCTTCACCTGTTTTGTTTTTGGCAGTGAGTGCGACGGACTATAGACCTCTCAAACAGTAAATCTCAATATGTAATTTTACATCCCATATTTTGGGATGAAATCAGTTCACTTTGTCCACCGCTGAACGACGTCCAGATTCTTGTTAATCAGGACCCTCACCGTTTCGTGCTCGCTGGAACCCACCTCATGTGTGTGGCCTTTGTCGTCAGTTATTCCGGGCTCCTGGCGTCCGTCACCGCGGATGATGGATTACTCGGACGCGGGGGATACCGTTTCACCTTTGACTGAGTCGTCCACCAAGGCAGACAGAATGTCTGCAACAGGAATAAACATCGATTGCGTGTAGTAAGCCTTATAACCTGTGGCCGTGATGACCACCTTGCATGGAATACTTTGCTTACCTACCAATAGTTTTTCCAACTCCTCCCGACTCAAATACGTCGACGATCTTTTCTTTTCTGCCACGTTCTTGACGGCAATCCTTGCCGTGTAAGCAAATCCTGCTTGCCTCAAAGGTTCTTTGTTTTCTTCGATTAACCCCATCGCGGCTTTTGAAATCGTGTGTTCAACAGAGAAATCCGTATCCTCGCCTAACGCACAGATGAAAACCTGGTCATAGCTGTTCGCTTTCTTTTCTCGCCTGAAAAGCTCCAGCAATTCCATATCCGAATAAAAATTCACATCAAAAAAAATGTTTTCCGAACGAGATTGAATCGATTCGAATTCCAACTTCGCCGACCTTATGTCATGGGACTTTGCGCAGGACACGCACAGCAGCGACGCCACGATCAGCAGTGCAAATCTCATGCTCCTTCTCCCAAATAACCAGCGATAGAGTCCGCAGATAAGTCCAAAGCAGATTGCCCGCACTCCAACCGGGTTTCATACAGAACTCTCGCCGAATAGTGGTTGAACCTGACAATCCCCATGACATCCGGACCTGACTCGATATCCCACTTACCCCCCATCCAGGCAACGACGTCGGTCCGATCCATCTCAACAGGCTCGGCTCGAACATTGATCCATTTTTCAGCCTTGGGTGTTGGCTCCGACCAATAAATATCCGAGATCAATGCAACCATCACTCCTTCACCAACGGGGTCCAACGTAACGAGCATTTTAACGATGTAACCTTTGTCGGTCAGAATCTGAGACAAATGC
Organism: Pseudomonas sp. NPDC087639; assembly: GCF_044743385.1. NCBI lineage: Bacteria > Pseudomonadati > Pseudomonadota > Gammaproteobacteria > Pseudomonadales > Pseudomonadaceae > Pseudomonas > Pseudomonas sp. NPDC087639. The sequence continues at coordinate 12,374 of NZ_JBIUWI010000054.1, forward strand.
GCGCCGTTCCATCCACCCAGGCTGTGACCAACGATGTACACGTGCGCGGACTTGTGAGGAAGCTTGGAAAACACAAATTCCTCAAGATCGGAATCCCCTTTGACGTCGTTGTAGCCCATGTAATGCCGTTGGAATTTATCGCCGTATTTCGGCCCCAGTCGCCCCTCCAACGCCTCCATGGCCCTTAAGGTGTAGTTACTCGGACCATCGCCATAGTAACTTTCCGAATCACCTGCCCCACCGATGAAAAACGCTACGACTTCTCTCGCAAGCGTCACAGGTTTGGCGGTCTGGTCTTCTTTGGTTGTGAGTTCGTGGCTGGCTACCAGTCTCCCGATGCATCCTTGAACGGCTCCGGCTTGGGCTCCCATCGGTGTTACTCCACGTACAGTTTGATTGTTTCTTTGAGATGCGAGCTAACAGTGTGGGTGTGCCCCGCTGCGTCGGTGACGCCTCGCTCCAGCGTTCCATCCGCCCGCTCGATGACATACGCGATATAGGAAAGCGGTTCGCCGCTGGTTTCATCAACGATCTGCATCCGATCATTAAAATGCACCGGCATCGGCAACAACCCACTAAACGCCGCGCCTCCGCCGCTCTGGCCAATAATCACAGTCCCCGAACCGCCGACCACGACATTGCCATGCCCGCCGGTGCTATCCAGCGTGGCGGCGTTCAGGCCGTTGATGAACACAGTGCCGGAGACAGCGCCAGTAATCGGACTGCCACATGCTGACTTGTCGGTCATGCGCGCAGCGGCGAGGCCGTCGAAGAAGACGTTCGGCGAGCCGGAGACGATCGGGTTGGTGCCATGGCCAGGCAGTGGGCAGGCGGTCGGGTCGGTGACGCGTGCGGCGGGTTTACCACTCAATTCAAAGCTCCTTGCTTCAGAGGTTCCGGGTGCGGCTGATGGATATCGATGTCGGTCGCGGCGAAGCGCCAGCGATTGTCGACGGGGTCGAACAGGGCGTGGCAATGCTCACGGCTGTCGGGAGATGCAGCGGTTTGCAGATGTCGCCAGGCTTCGTCGGTTTGCCAAAGCAAATCGGCGGGGGTGGCGTCGTCGATTTCGTTGAGCCAAGCGTTGTAATTGTGCAGGTGAATCAGGTCGTAGGTTGATTGCAGCAACTCGGCCATTTGCGCACCGAGATCCAGATGATGTTCAGCAGTCCACTGGCCAATCTCGGAGTAGACGTACCACCCCATCGGCATCAGCGCGCCGTCCTTGAGCAACGAATGACCGGCCGGGGCGACGAAGCCGCAGCAAATGTGCAGCGTCAGCCAGCCTTGTTGGACGTCGATAAACACTGTGGGATCAAAGCTGCGCAGGGGGATCACGCGATAAGCATCGAGCCCTTCGCTGCGCGCCATCAACTCGGCGTCGAGCCGAGACACAAACGCACGGATGGCTTTGCCGCCCGTGCGACTGACGACGCAGAGGATGTCTACCGGTTGACGCTGGGGGTTGTCGCTGGAGCCCGAGTTTTTCACCAGGCCATACAAACGCATTGACGCCCGTAATCCGCTCATCGCCGGTCACTCATTGACGCAGCGAAGGCTCCACGGGCGTGGAGAAATTTTGCCAGAGGCATTGCAGGTGTCGTCCGTGAGCGCGCAAAAATGGCGCGTAGAATGCCGGACTAGAGGGCTGGCGACAATCGAATTAGCACTGGATCGCCATCATTGTTGTTCAGCCCTCGGCGAACTCGCGCAACACCTTGCCATCCATGCGATACCTCACCCATTCTTCCTGCGGCTGGGCACCGAGGGATTTGTAGAAGTCGATGGCCGGCGTGTTCCATTCCAGGACACTCCACTCGAAGCGGCCGCAGTCGTTGTCGCAGGCGATTTTTGCCAGATGGCGCAGCAGGGTTTTGCCGGCGCCGCCGCCACGTTGCTCGGGGGTAATGTAGAGGTCTTCGAGGTACAGGCAGTTGCTGCCGAGCCAGGTGGAGTAGCTGAAGAAGAACACGGCGAAACCAATGGGCAGGCCGTCGCGCAGGCAGATCAGGCCATGGGCGGTGGCGCCTTCGCCGAACAGACTGCGTTCGATGTCGGTAACGCTGGCGATAACTTCGTGGCGGGCTTTTTCGAAATCTGCCAGTTCGGTGATGAACGCGAGGATTTGCGGAGCATCGCTGGGGGTCGCCGGGCGGATCTCGATCGTCATGGACGGGCCTTGTTGGATAATGGAAAGCGCCATACTAAGGCGCCATTGCTTTTGTGGCGAGAGAGCTTGCTCCCTCGCCACAGACACCCACCTCAACTGAAAGAGTGTTTATGTCTGCCAGCGCTTTTACTCCACTGATGACTCTTGCGGAAGATCTGCTACCCCACGCGCTCGAACCCTCAGACGACGGTGCTCACGACCTCGCCCACCTGCAACGGGTCTGGCACAACGTGCGTACGTTGCAGGCCGAGGAAGGCGGGGATCTTGAAGTATTGCTGGCGGCTGTGCTGTTGCACGATTGCGTCGCCGTTGAAAAGAACTCGCCGTTGCGCTCGCAAGCCTCGCGCCTGGCAGCGGAAAAAGCCTGCGCAGTGTTGGCCGACCTGAAGTGGCCCGAAGCCAAAATCAACACCGTCGCCCACGCCATCGAAGCCCACAGCTTTTCCGCCAACATCACGCCAATCACCCTCGAAGCAAAAATCGTCCAGGATGCCGACCGTCTCGATTCCCTCGGTATGCTCGGCGTCGCCCGCACCTTCTACGTGGCCGGGCGCATGGGATCGGCGTTGTACGACCCACAGGATCCGGAGGCGAGACATCGCGATTACAACGACACACGGTTCTGCCTCGATCACTTCCAGACCAAACTGCTGCACCTCGCCGACGGTTTCCAGACCGCCGCCGGCCAGCGCCTGGCGCAGATTCGTCATCAACGCCTGAAAGGCTTCATGGAGCAGTTCAAGGAAGAGATTGGTATCGCCTGAACGCATTACTCCGGCCCGCAACGATCCTGACTTCACCAAGCTCAGACCTAAGCCTGGCGCCGGGCGTGTTAGATAGATGACGCTCAATGCTCGGGTCAAGGAACGCGTCAATGTCTCAAGCCACACCCAAGGTGTCGGGCAAGCTGTTCGGCCTGTTCTGCCTCGCCAGTTACCTGCTGTCGCTGTCCTACGGTTCGACGTTTCTGCTGTCGTTGTTGATCGGCTCGCGCGGCGGCAATGAACACGACGCCGGCAGCGTGATTTCTGCGGCGATGTTCAGCACGTTTGCGGCAGTGCTGGTGTCCGGGCACCTCTCGGATCTGCTCGGCGCGGCGCGTTCGATTGCGTTGTTCGGTCTGCTGCTGGTGGCGGCCAGCCTGGGCTTTGCGATGACGCCGGGGTTCGGTCATCTGTTGCTGTTTTTCGGTTTGTTGCTGGGGTTGGGCTGGGGGGTGTTTTACACCTTGGGGCCGATCATTGTCGCCAGTCTGGTGACCCCGGCGCAGCGGGCGAAATATTTTGCCTTGCTGTCGGGGAGCATGATGACCGGGATCGGCAGCGGCCCGTTGCTCGGAAGGGTGGCCAATGCGCTGGGCTTGCCGGTGACGTCGGCGTTCTATCTGGCGGCACTGGCGAGCCTGATCGGCGTGTTGTTGTTCTGGCGGCTCGGTGCTCGCTTGCAAAGCCCCCAAACCATGTCCTCCGCCAGAATCACTTGGCGAGCGACCACTCAAGTACTCGGTTCCCGCGCGCTGTTTCCGATCATCATGGTCGGTCTCGGCGGTTGCGTGTTCGGTGGTCTGTCGAGCTTCCAGACCACTTATGCCGCTACCCGCTCGCTGGATTATTCGCTGTTCTTTCTCGGCTTCATGAGCGCGGCAATCAGCAGCCGGATGCTGATCGCCGGCTTCGTGGTCAAGCGTGATCCACTGCGTGCGTCGTGTCTGCTGTCGGGGCTGATGCTCGGCTCGATTGTGCTGTTTGCGTTCGGCGTACACAGCGGTTTCGCTTATCTGCTGGCGGCGGTGATGCTGGGTGTCGGTTACGGACTTACTTATTCGGTGATCAACGGACTGGCCGCCAACGAAGCACCGAATGGCACGACTTCGCAGGCGTTGCTGCTGTTCAGTCTTTCCTATTTCGTTGGCGTTTTTGGCTTTCCATTATTGGCCGGGAAAATCATCGTTGAACACGGCATGGCGACGCTGCTGCTCACGGTGTTGGCGGTCGCGCTGCTGAACTGGTTGATCACCCTCGGCCGATTACTCTGGCGCCGGATCAATGTCAAAACCGCACAGGCGATGTAGACCGTTCGTCGATCATCAGGCACCAATCCAAAACCAGGGCAGACCAACACAAGGTAAGGATTCCAATCACTGGAGAAGCCCTATGATTCCGTCAAGGTTGACCGCTCTTGTCTTCACCGTCCTGCTCTGCCCCGCAGCCTTCGCTGCAACCGCGGCAGGTACCGGCCCTACCGATCCGACCCCTCCGCGAGCCCCCGCCATCAACAGTGCCCCCGGCATGAATACCGATGGCTCGGGTGTTCCGTTGATCAACCAGCCCCCAGCCACCGGCACTGATCCTCGCACGCAAGGCAGTGATCCCGGTCGCCAGGGCGGCATGAACACCCCGGATTCCCCTGCAACGCCAGACAACGCCGGCCCCGGCGTCGGCTCGAAAACCACCACCGGTGGCTCGGGTTCCGAAGGGTCCGGTCAGCAGTAGTTCGCCGACGCGAGCGTCCTATTCACATCCATGAAGAGGTAACCATGAACGTCGATAAAAACCTGGAAAAAGAAGTCCTCACCCGCCTGCTGCACGCTCACCCGAGTGGACTGGGCAAGGAGGTGCTGGACAATTACCGGGGCGAGAAAGTCGTGGCCAGCGCCCTCGCCGCTTTGCAGGAACGTGGACTGATTCACCATGGTCATGTGACCTGCAACGAGGCCGGCGAACATTCATTGCACCTGCCGATCAAGCTCAGTGCCGCCGGGGTTGAAGCGGCGCGCAAACTCGATAGCTGACACCGTCTGACCCTGTAGGAGCTGCCGCAGGCTGCTCCTACAGGGGCCTGTGATTGGCAAAGATGCAATGTGGGAGTTAGCCTGCTAGCGATAGCTATGGATCAGTCACCGCAGGATTCGCGGATTAACGCATCAACCTCAGCACTCCCCGGCGCAGTAGCCGGCCCCCACCGCGTCACCGCCAGTGCCGCCGCCGCATTCGCCCGCCGCGCCGCTTCATGGGCTGACAACCCTTGCGCCAACCCCGCGACAAATACTCCCGCATGGGCATCACCGGCACCATTGCTGTCCACCGCTTTCACGGCAAAACCCGGCACATGCCGACGCTCGCCACGCTGGTGAATCCAGCAACCCTGCGGCCCGTCGCGCACCACCATCAGCGCCTGCTTAGGCAGATGCTCGGCCAGACGATCCAGCGCCACGCCAATGTCTTCAGCCCCGGTAAACCGCAACGCCTCGACACTGTTGCTGGTCCAAACATCGATGCGCGGCAGCAATGCCTGCATCAACGGTGAATCCGGCGACTCCACCAGCGGCCCCGGATCGAACACCACGTTGATCGTGGCCGGCAACGCCAGTGTCCAGTCGAGCAACGGCTGAGCCTTGCCTTCATGCAACAGGCTGTAACCGCTGACGTAGACATAATCCCCGGCTTCGGCGGCGACGCTGTTCAAATCCTCGACCGTCACCTCACCTTCAGCGCCGATGTAGGAAATGAAACTGCGCTCGGCCGACGCATCGGTCAACGCGACACACAAACCGGTGTCGCGCAACGCAGGCGCGCTGATGCCAATGTGAATGCCTTCAGTGTTCATCGCCTGGCGCGCCAGATCACCGAAACGGCCCGTGCCATGGCGACCGAGATAAACCACCGGCAGGCCATTACGCACTGCCGCCGCCATTACGTTGAAGCCGCCGCCGGCCTCGAAACCGGCAGACTGCGCCAGCACGTCGCCGCCGATCTGCGGCAGTTTATCCACGGCCATGACCAGGTCGATGATGACCTGGCCGGTGTGCAACATCTTAGGCATGAGCATTCTCGGTTTGCGCGGCACGGCGATCTTTCGCCCCGCCCAGTACAAAGTAAATGCCACCGGCGACCACGAACGTCACGATCCAGCCGAGGCCGTTGTGGCCCAGCCACGAGTCGGACAGGAAGCCTTTGAACCAGACATTTTCCGCGGTGGTGCCGATGGTGGTGAAGCTGAAACCGAGCACGATAGCAATCGCCCACGCGCCGAACGCGCGCCACTCGACGCCGCCGCGATACCAGTAAGCGCTGGTCGGGCTGACATCGAGCAGGTCTTTCGGGCTGTAGTAGTGACGGTGAATCAAGTCGACCACGAAGATCCCGACCCACGCCGTGATTGGCACCGCCAGCAGGGAAATGAAGGTGATGAACGGGCCGTAAAAGCTGTCGGCGATCAACATGAAGTAGATCGAACCGGCGAAGATCGCGACGATGTCGACCACCACCGCGTAGACGCGTTTGACCTTCAGGCCGAGGGTCAGCGTGGTCAAACCGGCGGAGTACACCGAGAGGTTATTCGACAGCAGCAGACCGCCAAACGCGGTGATCAGGTATGGCACGGCCATCCAGGTCGGCAGCATGTCGCGGATCGCCACGATCGGGTCAGTCGCCGACGCGAGGTCGTTGTTGCCCACCGAGAGCAGGCCGCCGAGGGTGATCAGCAGCACCAGCGGAATGCCGGCGCCGAACGCCGCCGAGGCCACCAGACGCGCGGCTTTGACGCTGCGATGTTGATAGCGCGACATGTCGGCGCCCGCGTTGGCCCAGCCGATACCGGTGCCGGCGGCCATGGTGCCGATGCCGATGATCATTGCGCTCATCGGCGCAGGTGTAGCGTTGAACACCGCGCTCCAGTCGATGGTCGCGCAGAGGAAGCCGCCGACCAGAATGTTCAACGCGCCGAACACGTAGGTCGCCCACTTCTGGATCACCAGCAACGTGGCATGGCCGAGGCCAGAGACTGACAGGGTCAGCAGGACGAAAATCGCGATGAAGATCAGCGTCAGCACCGGCGTACTTTTCGCTTCAACCGGCGAGCCGAACAGGATCGAGCACAGCGACAACAAGACGAACGCGGCGGTGGTGGTGTTGACGGTTTCCCAACCCAGCCGCGACATCAGCGAGACCAGGGTCGGGCCGATGTTGCCGCGCACACCGAAGATCGCTCGCGACAGGGTCAGGCTCGGCGCTCGACCTCGACGGCCGGCGATGGAGATGATCCCGACCACCGCAAACGAACCGGCAGCGCCGATGATCGCGACGATGATTGCCTGCCAGATCGCCAGGCCGCGAAACGCGACCAGCGTGGCACCCAGCGGCAGGCCAAGAATGGAAATGTTAGCCGCAAACCAGACCCAGAACAGTTGCAGCGGATGCCCGTTGCACTCGGCTTCCGGGACCGGCTCGATGCCGCGGGTTTCCAGTTGCCCGGCGCTTTGCCCGACGTTTGATGAACTCATGAAAGTGCTCCTGTTGCCTTTTTTGTGTTTATGGGCAATTCAATAACCTGCACATCCCCTGTAGGAGCTGCCGCAGGCTGCGATCTTTTGACCTTGATTTTGTGGCGGGCTGAAGACTGTTGAAGATCAAAAGATCGCAGCCTCCGGCAGCTCCTACACAGGGGGTGCTCAGCGCAGAGTAAGGAGTCCTTGCACCAACGGTTCCAGCTCAAGAGCATTGACGGTTTTCACCGTCTCGATCATCGGCGCAGGCCAACTCTCAAGACCCAGGCAGGCCCCAAGCATTGCCCCGAGTATCGCGGCGATGGTGTCAGTGTCTCCGCCAAGACTGGCGGCCATGCACAACGCCTCAAACGCGCTCATCTCACCGACGGCCACTTGCTGCGCCAGCGCGAACGACACCACCACCGACTCCTGCGACGCCACCGAAGTGCCGATCACGTCGTAGAGCAGATCCGCCAGCAACGCTTTATCGCTGTCGACGCTGATGGTGCGTGCCCAACTGATGCGCGACGCGATGCGCCCACCGGCCACCCAGTGCCCGTGCGACTCCGCTTGCTGAGCAATCTGCTGACCGAGGTTCAACGCCTCACCCAGATCCATGCCATTAATGCCGGCGGAAACCACTGCCGCCACCGCCGCCGCACTGGAAATCCCCAGCGTGGTGTTGTGGGTCACCTGACAGGCCTGCACCACCGCCGCGATAAAGCGCTCGGGATCGGCAACGTCCGCCGCAATCCCCACCGGGGTGATGCGCATCGCCGCGCCGTTGGTGGTGCCGTAACGTCCGGCCTCTTCCGGTGAATGCCCGGCGAGGATCATTTCAATAGCGCGTTTGGTCGACGGGCCAAGCAAATCCTGCGAGCCCTTGGCCTGCATTTCGGCTTCCCATTCGATCAGCCGTTGCGCAAGGATCGCCGGCTCGATCCGGCCCTTGCCTTCGATCAACAATTCGCCAACCAGAATCGCCTGTTCGGTGTCGTCGGTGATCGAGCCTCTGGGCATGTTGGCGGCGATCGGTTGCAGCGGGCCAGCATCCTGCAGATCGGTGATCTGGCCGAAGCGGGCCTTGATCGTTTCGCGGTTCAGCGATTGCGTCGGCATGCCCAGCGCATCACCGAGGGCCAGGCCATAGAAAGCGCCAAGGGCACGGTTAAGCGTGGTCATTTTGATTCTCCAAATTGCAGGTGCATGCGGAAATGCACCGGGTCGAGCAGGCTTTCGACCTGTTCCATGAAACGGTTCTGCCGGTCGTAGGTGGTACGCAAGGCTTTGAGGAATACGGTGCCGACCGGACGGCCGAGCAGCTCGGCATCTTCGGCATTCAACGGTTCGGCGCCGATCCACTGATCGCCGCGTTCGCCAATGTAGCCGTAGGCGGCCAAGGTGATGGTCAGGGAATTATCGATCAGACCGACTCGCGGCAGGCTTTCCAGGCCGCCGGTGGCGGGCATCAAAGAACGTTCGAGGGACACCAGCGTGCCGTCGTTGGAACGGCGACGGCGGTCGAGGGTGATGAATTGGTCGGTGCCGAAACGCGACAGCAAGTCAGTCCGAGTCACGGCTTCCAGGCGCAACACTTCGGTATTGACCAGCGCCCCGCTGTCGGCCAGCGCCTGCGCCCAGCCGCTGCGCTGGTCGAGCACAACACCGTCAAACGTGACGATGGAGCCGACCCCGCTTTGCGTGGCAATGTATTTGCGCCGCTTCAGTTCGGCCAGCGCTTCGCGCAGCGTGCCACGGCTGACCTTGAATTCTTGAGCCAACTGATGCTCGCCGGGCAACAGAAAGCCGTCCTCCATGAGGCCGCTTTCGATGCGCCGGACGAGTTCGTCGACCACCCGTTGTTTCTTGTCAAATCGTACCTGTCTAATCATGTACAAATTGATAACCGAAACGGGGTTGTGTGGGCAAGAGATATTTTTTGGGAGTGATCACCCTCACCCTAGCCCTCTCCCGGAGGGAGAGGGGACTGATTGGGGGATGCTTCAGAGATACGCCGACCTGAGCGTGCTTTAACGAATCCACAATCGACTGGATTCTTCAGGTCAATGTAGAGCGCAAGACACCTCGGTCGGCCCCCTCTCCCTCCGGGAGAGGGCTGGGGTGAGGGGCTTTTGGTCTCAGCGCTGTTTCAGACGGTCAATAACCACAGCCAACAACAAAATCGACCCACGAATCACATACTGATAAAACGTATCGATATTCTTCAGGTTCATCGCATTCTCGATGATCGCCAGAATCAACACCCCGGCAATCACATGCCGAATCATGCCGATCCCGCCGCTCAGCGACACCCCGCCCAACACGCAAGCCGAGATCACCGTCAGCTCAAAACCCTGACCGATCATCGGCTGCCCGGAGGTCATCCGCGACGCCAGAATCACCCCGGCCAACGCACCGATCACGCCATGCACGGCGAAGATGATGATTTTGGTCCGATCAACGTTCACACCCGCCAGCAACGCAGCTTCCTGGTTACCGCCGATGGCCATGGTGTTGCGCCCGTAGGTGGTGTAGTTCAGCAACCAGCCGAAAAACAGGAAGCAGACGATGGTGATCAGGATCGGCACCGGCACGCCGAACAACTGGCCATTGCCGAAGACGAAGAACGATTCCTGCGACACGCCTACCGCTTTGCCGTTGGCAAAAATGTAGGCCAGACCACGGACAATCTGCATGGTCGCCAACGTGGTGATCAACGCATTGACCCGCAACTTGGCAATCACGATGCCGTTGATCAGCCCGACAATCAGGCCCATCACCAAAGCTGCACTGACGCCAAGGAACACGCTGTTTGTATCACGCATGACCACCGCCGCGACCACGCCGGCGCAGGCAATCACCGAGCCTACCGACAAGTCGAAGTGCCCGGACGCCAGGCAATACAGCATGGTGCACGCGGCAATCCCGGTGGTGGAAATCGCCAGGCCAAGGCCACGCATGTTCAGCGGCGAGAGAAAGTTGTCGATCAGCAGCGTGCAGGCCACGAAGATGCCGACGGCTGCCAACAGCATGACCCAGTCATCGAGGAAGCGCCGCATATCCAAAGGTTTGCGCTCGGTCGGCAGGGTTTCTTTCTGGGTTGTCATCATAGTCACCTCTCAGTTCGCCACGCCGTCAGCGCGGTGGCGTGGCAAAGCCAGTTGCAGCAGGTTGGATTCATTGGCCTGGTCACGGCTGACTTCGCCGCGCAGTGCGCCTTCGCACAGCACCAGGATGCGGTCGGAAATGCCCATCACTTCCATCAGGTCGCTGGACACCACGATCACCGAAATGCCGTCAGCGGCCAGGTTATGGATGATCTGGTAGATCTCGGCTTTGGCACCGATGTCGATGCCACGGGTCGGTTCGTCGAGCAGCAGGACTTTCATTGGCATCGACAACCAGCGGCCGAGAATGGCCTTCTGCTGATTGCCACCGGAAAGGAATTTGATCTGCTGGCCGGCGTGGGGTGTTTTGACTTTCAGCGCCTTGATCTGCTTCTCTGCGTTGGTCTTTTCCCAGAGTCCGCGCAACAGGCAACCGAGACCGGAGTGCGCGCCACGGGCGCTGATATTGATGTTCTCGGCGACGCTGGCCAGCGGAATGATCCCTTCCTTTTTACGATCCTCCGGGCACAGCAGAATCCCGGCAGCAATCGCATCGCGGGGTGAACGTAACTTCAGCTCATGGCCACGCAGTTCGAGGCGTCCGGCGGTATTGCGTTCCAGGCCACTGAGCAAACGAAACAACTCGGTGCGCCCTGCCCCGACCAGGCCGAACAGCCCGAGAATCTCGCCTTTGTGCGCCTCGAAACTGATCGGCTCGCGCAGGCCCGGCCCGAGTAAGCCGTCAACTTTCAGCGCCACCGCGCCGCGCGGGCGATTGCGATAATCGTAGATGTCCTGAATGTCGCGTCCGACCATGCAGGTCACCAGTTGATCGTGGGTCAACTGGCTCATGTCCTCGAAAGTACGCACGTAGCGACCGTCCTTGAACACGGTCACCGCGTCGCAAATGCGGAACACTTCTTCCATGCGATGCGAGACGTAGAGCACGACTTTACCCTCGTCACGCAAGCGCCCGATGATCGCCATCAAGCGGTCGATTTCTCGGGCCGAAAGGCTGCTGGTCGGCTCGTCGAAGGCGATGACATGGGCGCCGCGCGACAGGGCCTTGGCGATTTCCACCAATTGCCGCTGGCCAAGGGACAAGCGTCCGACCTTGGTCTGCGGATCGATTTCGTCGGCCAGGCCTTTGAGGCAGCTCAGGGCTTGCTGACGTAAAACGCCGCGATTGATCAGGCCGAAACTGGCGGGCAAGTGACCGAGAAACAGGTTCTCGGCCACGGTCATTTCGGGCACCAGATGCAGTTCCTGGTGAATCACCGCCACGCCGCTGCCGATGCTGTCGGCAGTCGATTTAAACGCCATCGTCTGCTCGCCGATCTGCAACTCGCCGCTGCTGGGGATGTAAGCGCCACCGAGGATTTTCAGCAGGGTCGATTTACCGGCGCCGTTCTCGCCCATCAAGGCGTGGACTTGGCCGGGATGGGCGACGAAGCTGATGCCGTCCAGCGCTTTCACGCCGGGAAAGGTTTTGCCGATCCCGTTGAAGCGCAGGCTGCCGCCAGCGTTGTGTTGTGTTGTTTGTACTTGCGCGTGCATTTAAGCCACCTCATCGCCGTGTTCATAACGGCCTGATCAAACGGCCCGGTTGCCCGGGCCGGCGTTGCCGTCAGTTCCACAAGCCGATTTTTTCCAGCTCTTGCTTGAAGTTCTCGCGGGTGATCAGGGTGACGTCGTCCATGGCGGTGTACTTCGGTGGCTCTTTGCCGGTGGTGACCCACTCGTACATCATCTCGGCGGTCTTGTAGCCTTCGATGTGCGGGCTCGGCAGCATCGAACCGTAGAAGCCGCTGTTGGGCTTTTTCAGTTCGCCGATGGCGTCGGTGCCGTTGATGCCGATACCGATCACGTTGGCCGCAGCAAACCCGGCGGCTTCGGTGGCACGTACGCCGCCGAGCACGGTGTTGTCGTTCATGCCGCCGATGATCAGGTTCTTCGCCGCACTCGGCAGTTTCACCAGCGCCGAGTTGGTCGCGTCCATGCTGCCCGGCACGTCGAGGGTTTTCAGGGCGGCGAAGAGGATGTGGTCTTTCGGCATGCCGGCCTCTTCCAGGGCTTTGACCGAGCCGTCGGTGCGCTTCTTGCCGGTGTCGAGTTCGTTGTAGGTGTTGACCACCGCGTAGGTGTCTTTCCAGTCCCAATTGCGTTTCTTCGCTTCGGCGGCCATCGCGGCGCCCTGCTTCTGACCGACTTCGAACGCGGCCATGCCGAGGTACGGCACGTCTTCCATGAACTTGCCGTTGGCGTCGACGAAACGATCGTCGACGGCAATCACTTTGAGGTCATTGAGTTTGGCTTTAGCCATGATGGCCGGGCCGAGGGAAACGTCCGGAGGGCAAATCACAAAGCCCTTGGCGCCGTTGGCGGCCAGGCTATCGATGGCCGACAACGTCTTCTCGCCATCCGGCACGGCGATCTTGATCAGTTCAAAACCCTTGTCCTTGGCGGCTTTCTCGGCGAAGGCCCATTCGGTCTGGAACCACGGTTCTTCGGCCTGTTTGACCAGAAAGCCGATTTTCACGGTATCGGCAGCGAGCAGCGCACTGCTCAGGCTGAATGCGCTGACCGCCAGCGCGGTAGTGCACAGGGTACGAATCCCGAAACGACGTTTCATAAGCTGACTCCTTGTTATTTTTTTTGAGCAATATTTGAAAAGCGTTAATGCGTTTGAAGCGTCTTACTGCAAAGCCTGTCGAAAATAGTCATATCGTATGATGATTGGATTTCAAGCGGACTTATCCGCCTGAAACCCGTTCGCTCAGTCGTGGTACATCACCGAGCGACCACCATCAATGGTGATGCATGAAGCGTTGATAAAAGGTGCTTCGTCACTGGCCAGAAACACTGCCGTCATCGCCACTTCCAGCGGCTGGCCAATGCGTTTCGGCGGATGCAGATCGAAGGCACGCTGACGCTCGGCGTGCGGGTCGGCGAAACCGTTCCAGTAATCAACGTTGAGTTGGGTTTCGATGTAGCCGGGCGCGATGGCATTGACGCGAATGCCCTTGGCCGCGTATTCGATGCCCAGCGCACGGGTCAGACCGAGCAGGCCGTGCTTGGCCACCGGGTACGGGAAGCAGCCGGGAATGATGTGTGAAGAATGGGTCGAGGCGATGTTGATGATGCTGCCGACGCCCTGCTCGATCATCTGCGGCAATACCGCTTTGCAACCGTACCAGGCGCCGTCCAGATCAATGGTGAAACAGCGATGCCAGTCTTCTTCGCTCATCTGCAGCGGATCACGGAACACGTTGACGCCGGCGCAGTTGACCAACACGTCGATGCGCCCATGCCGTTCGACGGCGAGTCTTGCCATGGCGTGGAGATCCTGCTGGCGCGACACATCTGCCTTGAGCGCCTGCACGTCCGCGCCCTGCTCGCGCCAGTGGGCGGCAACCTTCTCGACCTTCTCGACTTGAATATCGCTGATCAGCAGTTTCGCTTGCTGCGAGGCGAAGGCCGCGACGATGGCTTCACCGATGCCTTGGGCAGCGCCGGTCAGCAGCACGACTTTGTTTTTCAGGCGCTCACCCTTGGGCGGTGCGGGCACCGGCGGCAGGGAAAGAGGTTCAGCCATGAATCAGGACTCCTGTTCGCAAGCGCAAAAAAACCGGGCATCTGACGATGTCCGGTCTGGAAAGCGTTTGAAACAAAACAGGCAGGCGCCGATGACAGCATTGAGCTGTTGCGAGACGCCGACTCCGTTGAGGAGTGCGATAGAAATTCGCTGCATCACTTCACCTGTTTTGTTCTTTTTAAGTGTGAGTGCGTGTTACTGCTGGAGCCGACTATAAACCCGACCAGCAAATAATCTCAATATATAATTTTACATCCCATATTTTGGGATCTAACCCGCAAAACGCGTACAGAGCTTTCCTGCGACATCGACCCGCAATGACAGCACGGCGCCATCCAATGGATGGTTGAGCGGGCTCTGGGCGCTGGTGACGTACAGGGTTTTCAGATCTTCGCCGCCGAATACGCAACTGGTGGGTCGGCTGATCGGCAAATCAATCTTGCGATCGACTTTGCCTTCAGGCGTCAGGCGCAACAGGCAACTGCCATCCCAACGCGCGTTCCACACATAGCCTTCACTATCCATCGCCGAACCGTCCGGACCGCCCTGTTGATCGGGGCCGTACCAGATGTAAGCGGTGTCGAGATTGCCGTCGGTGTGAACGAAATAGCGATAAAGCGTGCTGTCGAGGCTGTCACCGAACAGCAGCGTGCTGCCGTCGTCGCTCCACAGCAGCGTGTTGGGAATCCCCAAACCGCGCAGCAGCGGCGTGACGCGTTTATCCGGATCAATACGGAACAGTCCACCCGAGCGGCGGATGATCGGCAGGTCTTCGCCCTGCTCGCCGATGTTGTTTTGCATGGTGCTGAGCCATAACCGGCCCAGGGCATCACAGCGAGCTTCGTTGGCGCGGTTGCCGGGTTGCGGATCAGCAACGCAGAACAGGGTCAGGCGCGGGTCGAGCCCCGGAGAATCGAGATCGAGGCGATAGACGCCACTGCTCAGAGTCACCAGCGCATCACCGCTGGCACAAGGAATGAACGCCGACACATGCTCGGGCATTTGCCAGATCTGCACGTTCTGGCCGATCAGGCGCAGGGCTTGCTTGCCAGCAATATCGACCCAGTACAGCGCTTGCGTCGGTGCGTCCCAGAACGGGCCTTCGCCGAGTTTGGCGCGGTGTTGGGTCAGTGCGGTCCAGGTCATGGCGATCCTTCTTTGTTGTTTTTAGTGTGTGGGTATTTAGCCGGCTTTTTTGTCAGCCATGACTTTGGGGTAAAAGCGTTTGATCGCCAGGTCCGCATTGTCGATCAGCGTCATGCAGGCCCATACGCCCCGCGCGGAATCGCGAGCGGCGATGGCGTCGGCCATGTCTTTGTGGATCGGCAAGGTGCGACGCAGTTCATCGGGGTCGGCGGCGGAGACTTCGAACGACACCGCAAGCAAGGCGCCCAGGGCCGGGACCATTTGTTCGATGAACTGATTGTGGCTGGCAGCGAGAATGCATTCGTGGAACGTCTGGTCGGCGCGGTTGTAATCCTTGCTGCTGTCGACCGCCCGCTCCAGCGCGTTATAGGCCAGTTGCACCGCCTCGATCTGCTCGAGGGTCGCTCGCTCGCAAGCCCAGCGCACGGCCATGGGTTCGATGGTGCGGCGCAAATCAAGCAGGTCATCAACGAAGTTTTCCGGCAGGCCGTTGCGCGACAGCCAACCGACGACTTGCGGATCGAACAGATTCCAGCGCCGCACCGGCAAGACGCGAGTACCGACTTTTGGCCCGACTTCAAGCATGCCTTTGGCGACGAGGGTTTTGATGGCTTCGCGGATGACCGTGCGGCTAACCCCGAGCTGTTCGCCCAGATCGGCCTCGACCTTGATGGTCTGCCCAGGTTTCACCTGACCAGCGGCGATCCAACTGCCGAGCCAGTCGACCGTTGACGCATGAAAGCTGCTGGACATGAACACCTCAAAGCGGATCGCGATGGGTGCCTACGCTAATCATCATACGATTGAGTGTCAACGACAAAAAAGATCGCAGCCTTCGGCAGCTCCTACAGGAGATTGCATTCCAAATGTAGGAGCTGCCGAAGGCTGCGATCTTTTAGGGCTCCAAGCCGATGCGGAAGAACTCGCCGCTGCTCCAAACCCCAAGCCAGCGCTGGCCATCGATTTCGCGACTGACCGCCAATTCCACCAGTTGATAGAACACATTGCGGTGGATCAGCGCTTCGAGGTTGGTGCGCACGTGCACATACGGCGCTGGCTCTTGCGTGGCAGGATCAATCTCGACGCGGATCGGATGCTCGGGCCCCGCCTCGGCGGTTTCGTCGACGTTGGTGGTAAAACGCAGCACCTGCGCCTCGCCCTCGCCTTCAACCTCCACGGCAATCGCTACAAACGGCGCGTCGTCGACTTTGATCCCGACCTTTTCGACCGGGGTAATCAGGAAATAATCATCGCCGTCGCGGCGGATGATCGTGGAGAACAATTTGACCATCGGCTTGCGCCCGATCGGCGTGCCCAGGTAATACCAGGTGCCGTCTCGGGCGATGCGCATGTCGATGTCGCCGCAGAAGTCCGGATTCCACAAGTGCACCGGCGGCAGGCCTTTGGTTTTGGGGATCTGTCCCAACAGGTCATTGGCTTTTTGCGGGCCACTCATGGCGTACTCCTTGGCTTATTGGTCGCCGACCCCCAACAGGCTGCGTGCATATTGAGCAAGCGGAGGGCCGATCAGGTCTTCGGGTTTGTTGTCGTGGAACGTCAGTAAACCGCCACGACTCTTGATACGTGCAGTATCAATCAAATACTGGGTGCTGGTCTCGATCAACATGATCTGAATCACGCCGCCATCGATGCCCAGGCGATCCACGTACTCCTGATCGAGCCATTCATCGGAGTTACCAATGCGGTCGTCGGCTTTGGCGAAACGCGTGTACAGCAGGTAATGAGCACCCGCATCGCGGGCTTCACCCATTGCCTGATCAAGGC
Source organism: Pseudomonas sp. NPDC087639 (assembly GCF_044743385.1). Taxonomy (NCBI): domain Bacteria; kingdom Pseudomonadati; phylum Pseudomonadota; class Gammaproteobacteria; order Pseudomonadales; family Pseudomonadaceae; genus Pseudomonas; species Pseudomonas sp. NPDC087639. The sequence goes on from NZ_JBIUWI010000054.1 coordinate 29,443, forward strand.
CTTCGGGCGCACGCGCGCGACGGACCATCGGGAAATACTCGACAAAACCCTTGAAGGCTTCCTCTGCCACCACGTTCGGTCGCGGATACGAACCACCCGGTGGTGCAAAGGCGCCCTGCGCGATGTAGATGAACGAGTCCGGCTGAATGCGGAAGTTGTTCACGCGGCGGCTGTCGCTGTGATCCAGCAGCCCCGCGTCGCTCATGTGGTAGCGAGTGCCTTCGGCCATATCGCTGACATTCATGCAGCCGCCAAGCGCCAAAACGGCCAGCAGCAAAACCAGGCTACGCATCCTCATCCTCCAGAAGCCGGTGACGGAAAACCGGCGAATGGCCGTTGAATGCAGCTTTTGCGCCAGCTCGTGGGTATGGCGAATGCGGTTCTTCAGCCGCCGATGATTTTCATGACCGTCGCGCCGCCAGAGAACGCCACTTCCTGCTTGTCACCCAAGGCTTTGACCAGCAGCCTTTGCAGCGCCGGCAGCGCTTGATGACGTGGTTTGTCCAGCAGATCGCCGACGTAATGGCGATTGCTCGACGACAGGCAACCGTGCAACCAACCGGTCGACGACAAGCGCAACCGCGAGCAAGTCCGGCAAAACGGCACGCTTTCGTTGGCAATCACGCCGAAGTTACCCAACCCGGGAATAGAGTAACGCACGGCCGTGGCGTCCACGGGCGCATCGGTTTGCGCGTACTCATAACGCTCGCCAATCAGCTCCAGCAACTGTTGCAGACTGACAAACTGTTGCAGGAAGGCATTGGAGTCTTTGGCCAGGTGGCCCATGCGCATCAGCTCGATGAAACGCAGTTCAAATCCACGCTCAAGACAGTAATCAAGCAGCGGCATCACCTGATCGAGATTCTGCCCGCGCAACGGCACCATGTTGACCTTGATCTTCATTCCGGCCGCTGCGGCCTGATCCATGCCGTCGAGCACTGTGGCCAGGTCGCCGCCACGGGCAATACTGCGAAACGCACTGGCGTCGAGAGTATCGAGGGAAACATTGATCCGGCGCAGACCGGCGTCTACCAGCAGCGGGAGCTTTTTGGCGAGCAGCTGACCATTGGTGGTCAGGCTGATGTCGTCCAGCCCCATCTTGCCGACGGCGGTCATGAACGATTCGAGTTTGGGGCTGACCAGCGGCTCGCCGCCGGTAATACGCAGGCGCTCGATGCCTGCGGCTTCGATCAGATAGGCCACGCCGCGTGCCATGGCTTCGGCCGACAGTTCATCCTGCGCAGCGACCAGCCGCTTGCCGTTGGGCACGCAGTAGGTACAGGCGTAATTGCAGGCTGAGGTCAGACTGATCCGCAAATTGCGAAAACGCCTGCCTTGACGGTCAACGATCATGATCACTCCGGCGATTGAAAATCGAGCCGCTAAAACTTGACTCACAAATCAAGTTTTAGCAAGCCCTATGCCTGAGTATATTCCTGCGGTACTGCGCCATGTAGCGAAATCATGGCGCAATAAGGGAAGTGAATGGCTCAGCTGCTCGGCGTTTCCGGGTCGCGCTTGCGCTTGTTGCCCATGCGCACACCGATATCCATCAGGAACTGGAAGAAACCTTCCTGATCTTCCAGCACATTGCTCCAGAACGGCGAGTGATACAGCGCCACTGCGCCGTGCACCAACGCCCAGGAAGCGCAATAGTGGAAATACGGCGGCACATCTTCCAGCTTGCCTTCGCTGATGCGGCCCTTGATCAGCAAGGTGAGGCGTTCGAAATTCGAGGCACGGATCTTGTGCAGCTCCTCGACCATCTCCGGCACCTGATTGCCCTTGACCACCTTTTCTTCGAGGCGATCAAACAGGCGATAACGCTGAGGGTCACGCATGCGGAATTCGAAGTAGGCGCGGGACAGCGCTTCCTTGTCCTTATCGACATCGGCGGAATGCAGCAGCTCGTTCAAATCGCGCTCGTAATCGAGCATCAGGCGCAAATAGATCTCGGCCTTGGACTTGAAGTGCTTGTAAATCGTGCCTTTGCCGATACCCACGGCATCAGCAATCATCTCGACGGTGACACTGTCTTCACCTTGGTCGAGGAACAGCTTGAGCGCGGTATCGAGAATTTCTTGCTCGCGGCGACGAAACTCACGGACCTTACGAGGTTCTTTGTGCATAAGAAAAGGTCTGAAGGGTCAAAATTCGAAGCCGCGTATTATGCCTAACTTGCGCAAAAATGCACGGATCATCCGACCATATCTGTGTTTCTTGTTCGTTTTGGGAACGTTTTGGGTGCAATGAGAACTCAACTGAAGCGAACGTATTCCAAATTTGTTTAAAAACCCCGACCGGCTAACTGGACTGCACGCCAGACTGATCAATACTTGAACTGTCGGGCGGCATCTCCCCCAAGTGCCGCGCCGATAAAGGTACCAAAGGACCGCGTGCCTTTGTTTTACTCCTAATGGTCTTAACCCGGATTCACCCCCCAGAACCCGGGTTTTTTTTGCCTGCGATTTAGCCTTTTACATGGGCCAACGGGAACAACCGCTTGAAGTTCTCGGTGGTCTGCTCGGCAAAACGCTCATAGTTTTCGCCGCGCAGCATCGCCAGAAACTCGGCCACTTCGCGCACATATTGCGGCAGGTTCGGTTTGCCGCGATAAGGGATCGGCGCCAGATACGGCGAATCGGTCTCCACCAGCAGGCGATCCGCAGGGACTTTGCTCGCCACATCGCGCAAGGCGTCGGCATTGCGGAACGTGACAATGCCCGACAGCGAAATGTAATAACCCATGTCCAGCGCTGCTTTGGCCATGTCCCAGTCTTCGGTGAAGCAATGCAGTACGCCGGCCTGGGGCAACGCCGCTTCACGCAGCAGCTCAAGTGTATCGGCGCGGGCGCCACGGGTATGGATGATCACCGGTTTGCCGGTCTGCTGCGCCGCTTGCAGGTGCAGGCGGAACGACGCCTGTTGCAGCTCGGCGGCTTCCGGCTCGTAGTGATAGTCCAGACCGGTTTCGCCGATCGCCACCACTTTCGGGTGATTGAGTTCGTGCAGCAACCAGTCCAGCGCTGGCGCCGCGCCGGGCTGCACATCCAACGGATGCACCCCGACCGAACAATCGACGTCTTCGTATCGGTCGGCCAGGGCTTTGACGTCAGCGGCGTTGTCGGCGCTGACGCCGATGCACAGAAAGTGCCCTACCCCGCGCTCGCGGGCGGCATCGAGTGCAGCATCCAGCGAGCCGTCATGGACGGCGAGGTCGAGGCGATCAAGGTGACAATGGGAATCTACGAGCATAAAAGAGACTGCAACTTACATCGTATGAGTGGGACGGTCGGATTTGAGGGCTCCGGCCAGATGGGTTTCGATGCGACTGCGCGCGGTGTTGTCGCCATCGTTGAACTGCACGCCGACCCCCGCTGCGCGGTTGCCTTGCGCACCTTTGGGGGTAATCCAGGCGACTTTACCAGCGACCGGAATCTTCTCCGCCTCGTCCATCAGGTTCAGCAACATGAACACCTCATCGCCCAACTTGTAGCTTTTGTTGGTCGGGATGAACAGACCACCGTTCTTGATGAACGGCATGTAGGCCGCGTAAAGCACTGACTTGTCCTTGATGGTCAGGGACAAAATGCCGTTGCGCGGCCCCGGGCTGACGGGTTCATTCATGTTGACCTCCACTGCTGATGTTCAGAGTCTAGGTACACATTCTTATCTTTGGCCAGGCAATCCTGCCCATTGCACCAACAACGCTTCCAGCAGCAACGCCGGATTAAGGTTGGCCTTGCTCATGACTTTCTGCCGTTGAGCGAGAATCCAGTCCTGAATATCGAGCACTTTACCCTGCGCACTTTTCTGCGCGAGATACTGCACCACCTTGCGCATGTCGGTCAGACCGAGCCCGGCTTCATCCTGAGTCAGTTGATAACGCAGGATCAAGCTCGACCAATCGCAGAACCAGTCGAACAGCCGCAGCATCGGAATGCTTTTCCACTCTTCGGCCAGTTGCGTCGGCGATTGCTGCTGCTTGAGCAGCTTCTTCACCCCTTCAACTACCTGCGCACGCTGTTCGCGAACGCCTTGGGACTGAAGGCTGACCGCCGCCAGTGGCGAACCGGCTGCCAACGTCAACAGCTCGACACGCTCCTCTGCCGAACATTCCGGCAGCGCCTGCGCCAGCCATTGCAGGCTCATGGCCTCGCCCGGCAGCGGACAGGCCTGCTGCACGCAACGGCTCTTGATCGTCGGCAACAAACGGCTCGGCTGGTGACTGACCAGCAACAGCACGGTATCGCCGGAAGGCTCTTCAAGACTTTTGAGCAAGGCGTTGGCGGCGTTGATGTTCATCGACTCCACCGGCTCGATCAATACGACCTTGCGACCGCCCAGTTGCGCGGTCTGCACCACGAAACTAACCAGATCGCGCACCTGATCGACCTTGATTGCCTTGTCGGCTTCTTCCGGCTCGAGGATGTAATTGTCCGGATGGCTCCCGGCCCTGAGCAACAGACAGGATTTGCATTCGCCGCACGCTTCGGGCGTGGGCCGCTGGCACAGCAGACTGGCCATCAACCGCTCCGCCAATGCCCGTTTGCCGATCCCGGCCGGGCCATGCATCAGATAGGCATGTGCGTGCTGCTTACGTCCGGCCAGTTGCTGCCAGAGGCTGTCTTGCCATGGGTAGGCCTCAGCCACGGGCCAGCTCCAGCAAATTCGGGAGCAACGTATCCAGCGATTGCTGAACCTTGACCAATGGCTGACCGGCGTCGATCCGCACATAGCGCGCAGGATCGGCTTCAGCCCGCTTCAGGAATGCGCTACGCACCGCTTCAAAAAATGCCCGGCCTTCCAGCTCGAAACGATCGAGACGACCACGAGCGCTGGCGCGAGCCAGACCGATTTCTACCGGCAGGTCGAAAATCAGGGTCAGGTCCGGGCGCAGATCACCTTGTACAAAGGTTTCAAGCGCGGCGATCCGCTCCAGCGACAAACCGCGGCCACCGCCCTGATAGGCGTAAGTGGAATCAGTGAAACGATCGCACAACACCACCGCACCGCGTGCCAGTGCCGGGCGGATTACTTCAGCCAGATGCTGAGCGCGCGCGGCGAATACCAGCAACAGCTCAGTGTCCGGGTTCATGACTTCGTCGGCCGGGGCCAGCAGCACGTCGCGAATCCGCTCGGCCAACGGTGTTCCGCCGGGCTCGCGGGTCAGCACCACTTCGATACCGGCGGCGCGCAGGCGCTCGGCGAGGTATTCGCGGTTGGTGCTTTTACCGGCGCCTTCCGGCCCTTCCAGGGTAATAAACAAGCCAGTCACAGGCAGTCCTTAATCAAAGTCATTGCGTGTTTTGTGGTGCTGCTGCGTCCGGTGCAGGTTCCTGGGGAGGAACCGATGGCAGCGACTCTGGCGCAGTATCCGGTGATGCCGCTGGAATCGCTTCCTCATTGGCCGGAGCCGCTTCAGGCGTCGTCACTGGCGCCGGGCTTGAGCGGTAATCCGCACGTCGCTTGAGTTGGAACTCTCGCACCGCGCTGTTATGGGCATCGAGGTCGTCAGAGAACACATGGCTGCCGTCGCCACGAGCTACAAAATAGAGACTGCTACCTTCCACCGGGTTCAGCGCGGCATGGATGGCTTCGCGCCCGACCATCGCAATCGGCGTCGGCGGCAAACCAGGAATCACATAGGTGTTATACGGCGTCGGCTCCTTGAGATGAGCGCGGGTCAACTTGCCGGTGTAGCGATCACCCAAACCGTAGATCACGGTGGGATCGGTCTGCAACTGCATACCAAGCGCCATCCGGCGCACGAAAACCCCGGCAATCTCACCGCGCTCTTGCGGCACACCGGTTTCTTTCTCGACCAGCGAGGCCATGATCAGCGCTTGATAGGGTTCCTTGTAAGGCGCATCGACGGAGCGCTTTTCCCACTCCTTGGCCAGCACTTCATCAAGACGATCAAAAGCCTTTTTCAGTAGTTCGGTATCAGAAACTCCGCGCACGAAACGGTAGGTATCAGGGAAGAAACGACCTTCCGGGAACAAGCCCTTGTGGCCAATCTTCGCCATCACGTCACTGTCGCTCAAACCATTGAGGGTCTGCTCGATCTTTTCATCTTTCGCCAAAGCGGCGCGCACCTGATGAAAATTCCAGCCTTCGACCAAGGTCAGGCTGTACTGCACCACGTCGCCACGCTTCCACGAATCGATCAGTCCATTGACGGTCATGCCGGGTTGCATGCGGTATTCACCGGTGTGGATCGGCGTACCGGCAAGATTGAAACGCCAATAGACCCGAAGCCAGAAAGCGTCCTTGATGACGCCATCGGTTTCAAGTTCGAGGAAAGTACGGGTCGGTGTGGAGCCTTTCGGCACATCCAGCAGTTCTTCCTGCGTGATGTTCAGAGGCTGTTCCAGTGCGGAGTGAATCTTCCAGGCGCTGGCGCCCAACAACAGCCCTGCCAGAACCAGTCCGGTTTCCAGCAGCAGCAAAAGTTTACGTCTCACGAATCAGGCATCCAGTAGGGCGCGGGAAATGGTTTGCAGTTTACGGGTGAGCGGGCCAACCGGCCAGCTCAGTGCAGCGTAGGCACGTACCGGCCAGACGCCATACACGCTGTTGCAGACAAACACTTCATCGGCCCATTGCAGTTGATCAAGGCTGATGTCGGCGATTTGAGTGGGGATGGCCAATGACTCGGCCTGAAACAATATTTCTGCGCGCATCACACCAGCGACACCGCAACGCTTCAGATCGGGCGTGACCAATACACCATCACGCACCAGAAACAGATTGCTGAAAACACCTTCAATGACCCGACCAGCCTGATCGAGCATCAAGCCTTCGGCGTGTTCGCTGTCTTGCCATTCGGCGCGAGCGAGCACTTGTTCCAGTCGATTGAGGTGTTTGAGTCCAGCCAGCAAAGGTTGTTTGGACAATCGCGTGCTGCACGGAAACAGGCGAACGCCCTGTTCGGCATGGACGGCGGGATAAGCGGCGGGTGGGTTGCCTTGCAGAATGCGTCGGCCCGGCGCCGCGGGATCGGGTGCATAACCGCGCAAACCGTCGCCACGGGTGAGGATGAGCTTGAGCACACCCTCACTCATCGCTGCCGCGTAGCTCAGCAGCTCCTGGCGAATCAGTTCGATATCGGTCGCAATGGCCAGACGCGTGCAGCCATCGGCCAATCGCATCAGGTGTCGATCCAGCAATAACGGTTGGCCGCCACGCACGGCGATGGTCTCGAACAGACCATCGCCGTAAGCCAGGCCGCGATCTCTCAGCGACAGAGCGTCAGCCGGTTGACCGTCGACCCAGCTGTCCATCAGCCCGCGAACCGACGGAACGCCAAGGTGCCGTTGGTGCCGCCAAAACCGAAGGAGTTGGAGAGCACGACATCGATGTCCATGTTGCGCGCGGTGTGCGGCACAAAATCGAGATCACAGCCCTCATCAGGCTCTTCAAGGTTGATGGTCGGTGGTGCCACCTGACTGTTGATCGCCAGTACGCTGAAGATCGCCTCGACTGCGCCCGCCGCACCCAACAGGTGACCGGTCATGGACTTGGTCGAACTGACCGCCAGCTTGTAGGCGTGATCGCCAAACACCGACTTGATCGCGTTGGCTTCGGCGAGGTCGCCGGCCGAGGTCGAAGTGCCGTGCGCGTTGATGTATTGCACTTGATCGGCGTTGATTTTTGCATCGCGCAGCGCATTGGTGATGCAACGAGCCGCACCGGCGCCATCGGCGGGTGGCGAAGTCATGTGGAACGCATCGCCACTGGTGCCAAAACCGATCAGCTCGGCGTAGATGGTCGCGCCGCGGGCCTTGGCGTGCTCAAGTTCTTCGAGCACCAGAGCACCAGCACCGTCGGACAACACAAAGCCGTCACGGCCCTTGTCCCACGGACGACTGGCGCGAGTTGGCTCGTCGTTGCGGGTCGACAGCGCACGGGATGCGCCGAAGCCACCCATACCCAGACCGCACGCGGCCATTTCGGCACCGCCGGCGATCATCACGTCAGCTTCGTCGTACATGATGTTGCGCGCTGCCATGCCGATGCAGTGCGTACCAGTGGTACACGCTGTGGCGATGGCGTAGTTAGGCCCCTGTGCACCCAGATGGATGGACAGGAAACCGGAAATCATATTGATGATCGAGCCTGGCACGAAGAATGGAGAAATTCGACGCGGGCCCGTCTCATGCAGAGTACGGCTGGTTTCTTCGATGTTGGTCAGACCGCCGATCCCCGAACCCATGGCCACGCCAATGCGTTCACGGTTGGCGTCAGTGACTTCCAGACCGGCATTGCGTACGGCTTGAAAGCCTGCCGCGAGACCGTACTGAATGAACAGGTCG
>NZ_JBIUWI010000055.1:0-37452 GCF_044743385.1 Pseudomonas sp. NPDC087639
GACGGTGGCCTCGACATCGGCATCGCCGAGGTTGTCGAGGATGTCGCAGATCCAGCCGGCCAGCGTCACGCACTGGGTCACTTTGAAGCCGCGCGTAGTCACCGCCGGGGTGCCGATGCGCAGGCCGGACGTCACGAACGGCGACTGCGGATCGTTCGGCACGGCGTTCTTGTTGACGGTGATGTGCGCGCGGCCGAGGGCGGCGTCGGCGTCTTTGCCGGTCAGGCCCTGACGGATCAGGCTGACCAGGAACAGGTGGTTGTCGGTACCGCCGGACACTACATCGTAGCCACGTTTGATAAATACGCTCGCCATGGCCTGGGCGTTGTCGATCACTTGCTGCTGATAAGCCTTGAAACCCGGCTCCAGCGCTTCCTTGAAGCACACGGCTTTACCGGCGATAACGTGCATCAGCGGGCCGCCCTGAGCGCCGGGGAATACGGCAGAGTTGAGTTTCTTCTCGATCTCTTCGTTGGACTTGGCCAGGATCAACCCGCCACGTGGGCCGCGCAGGGTTTTGTGCGTGGTGGTGGTGACCACGTCAGCGTACGGCAGCGGGTTCGGATAGAGACCGGCAGCAACCAGACCCGCGACGTGGGCCATGTCGACGAACAACAGCGCACCGACCTTGTCGGCGATCTGACGGAAACGTGGGAAATCCAGAGTCTTGGAGTACGCCGAGAAACCGGCAACGATCATTTTCGGTTTGCACTCGACGGCCAGACGCTCGACTTCGTCGTAATCGATCAGCCCGGTCTTGGTGTCGATGCCGTACTGCACCGCGTTGTAGAGCTTGCCCGAGGACGACACTTTGGCGCCGTGGGTCAGGTGACCGCCGTGGGCCAGGCTCATGCCGAGGATGGTGTCGCCCGGCTGGATCAGCGCCAGATACACGGCGCTGTTGGCCGAAGAACCGGAGTGCGGCTGGACGTTGGCGTAATCGGCGCCGAACAGTTGCTTGGCGCGTTCGATGGCCAGCGCTTCGACTTTATCCACATGCTCGCAGCCACCGTAGTAGCGCTTGCCCGGATAACCTTCGGCGTATTTGTTGGTGAGGCCGCTGCCCTGCGCTTGCATCACGCGTTTGCTGGTGTAGTTCTCCGACGCGATCAGCTCGATGTGATCTTCCTGACGTTGCTCCTCGGCATTCATCGCCGCCAGCAGTGCATCGTCGTAACCCTGGATCTGGTCTTGCTTGCTGAACATCGCGTCTCTCCCAGCGGCGGCGGTGCGCCATTCGTCTCGGTCAGGCACCTGCGTGCCCTTTGATGCGATGGTATGACCGGTGCAGACAGCTCAAATGCCTACGGACGCCACGCAAAGGTGCGTTTACGACATGGCGGGAAATCACCCGGAGAACACAGTCCCCTGTAGGGTCATACGTAGAGCGAGCAGTATCAGGAAATGCGCGGGATAGAGGGCGTAGGCCCAGCGCCTCATCGGTGGCGGCTGGAAGGTTCGGGCATGTCGCAACAGGAGCATCCCCAGCCATGGCGCAATCAGGCAGGTGATGAGGCCCAAGACTGCCAACTCGTTACCGAACTGCGCCGATTCGAGCAACACCCGCCATTGATTCGCCGCCAGGCACACCAGCCCCGGCAACACAGCGAAATACCACGGCCGACGAATCACCAGCAGAATCGCTAACGGCAACAAAACACCGAAGAAACCGAACATCAGTCGCTCCGAATACAGCGCTGCCAGCAGCAGGCTCGTGGCGCCGAGCAGTCGCGAAACCAGCGCTCCATCCTGCCAGCCCCGCGCCACCAGCAAACCCAGCGCCAGCGTCGGCATCACGTTTAACGTATCGGGATCAGGAATGTACATCCGATAGGGAATTTCGCTGACGGCGCTGAAAACCACCAACCACCCCAAATAGCGCCACTCAGTCTGGCGCGCTCCGTCACGCGAAAGATTCGCCGCCATCGCCAGACAGAACCACGGAAACGCCAACCGCCCCGGCACATACAACCAATCGGCGGAGTAGCCGACATATCGCAGGTGATCGAGCAACATGCTCAGCAGCGCCAGCCACTTGAGCAGATCCAGCGCGCCGTCGCGTTTTCTCAGGTGCATAATCGGCCCGTGTCCTTGTAGAGTTCTGCCAGCGACATCCCGTGTGCTCCCCGGATGATCTTCGGTAAAGTGCGCACCATCATTGACCAACGAGTCGCCACAAGCGCCTCGACCACGGAAGCCGGCCATGACCGACAAGAGCCAACAATTCGCCAGCGACAACTACTCCGGTATCTGCCCTGAAGCCTGGGCCGCCATGGAACAGGCCAATCACGGCCACCAACGCGCTTACGGCGACGATGAATGGACAGCGCGCGCCGCTGATCATTTCCGCAACCTGTTCGAAACCGACTGCGAAGTGTTCTTCGCCTTCAACGGCACCGCCGCCAACTCGCTGGCGCTGTCGTCGCTGTGCCAGAGTTACCACAGCGTGATCTGCTCGGAAACCGCCCACGTCGAAACCGACGAATGCGGCGCGCCGGAATTCTTCTCCAACGGCTCGAAACTGCTGATCGCCCGTACCGAAAACGGCAAGATCACACCGGAATCGATCCGCGAAGTCGCGCTCAAGCGCCAGGACATTCACTACCCTAAACCGCGCGTGGTCACCCTGACCCAAGCCACCGAAGTCGGCAGCGTCTACACCCCGGAAGAAGTCCGCGCCATCAGCGCCACCTGCAAGGAGCTGGGCCTGCACCTGCACATGGACGGCGCGCGTTTCTCCAATGCCTGCGCGTTCCTCGGCTGCTCGCCGGCCGACCTGACCTGGAAGGCCGGCGTCGACGTGCTGTGCTTCGGCGGTACAAAAAACGGCATGGCGGTGGGTGAAGCGATCCTGTTCTTCAACCACAAACTGGCCGAAGACTTCGACTACCGCTGCAAACAGGCCGGGCAACTGGCGTCGAAAATGCGCTTTCTGTCGGCGCCGTGGGTCGGCATCCTCGAAAACGACGCCTGGCTCAAATACGCCCGCCACGCCAACCACTGCGCGCAGTTGCTGGCGGAACTGGTCAGCGACATTCCCGGCGTCGAGCTGATGTTCCCGGTGCAGGCCAACGGCGTGTTCCTGCAACTCTCGGAACCGGCCATCGCGGCCCTGACCGCGAAAAACTGGCGTTTCTACACCTTCATCGGCAAGGGCGGCGCACGCTTCATGTGCTCGTGGGATACCGAAGAAGAACGCGTACGCGAACTGGCGCGCGATATCCGCGAAGTCATGTCCAACTGATCCCTTGAGCCGATAAGATCCCCTGTGGTGACGGGATTTATCCCCGATGGGCTGCGCAGCAGCCCCAAAACCTGCCATTGAGTTTCTGTCTGACAGCGACTGGATTCAGACTTTAGGCCTGCTGCGCAGGCCATCGGGGATAAATCCCCTCGCCACAAAGCTACACCCCACCTACCGCGTTTGCTGCTTGGTCTACATTGTTTGTCGAGCCTCCGCTCACATATCAACAAGCAGGAGCATCGGCATGTCGCTACAAGGAAAAACCCTGTTCATCACTGGCGCCAGCCGTGGCATCGGCCGTGAGATTGCGCTGCGCGCCGCCAGGGATGGGGCCAACATCGTGATTGCGGCGAAGAGCGCCGAACCTCACGCCAAATTACCCGGGACCATTCACAGCGTCGCGGCGGAAGTCGAGGCGGCGGGCGGAAAGGCTCTGGCCCTGCAAGTGGATGTGCGTGATGAAGACGCCGTACGCCAGGCGCTGGCTCAGGCCAACGAGCACTTCGGCGGCATCGATGCCTTGGTGAACAACGCCGGGGCGATCAAACTTACCGGCGTGCAACACATCGAACTCAAGCGTTTCGACCTGATGCACCAGATCAACACCCGCGCCGTGCTGCTGTGCAGTCAGGCTGCCCTGCCCTATCTGAAGAAATCCGCCGGGCACATTCTCAATCTGTCACCGCCACTGAATCTGGCGACCAAGTGGTTCGCCCAGTACAGCCCTTACACCGTGACCAAGTACGGCATGAGCATGCTGACGCTGGGGATGAGTGAGGAATTCGCCAATTACGGCATCAGCGTCAATTCGCTGTGGCCGCAGACGATGATTGCCACGGCGGCGATCGAGTTTCAGCTGGGTAATCGCGAGTCGTTCAAGCATGCGCGTACGCCTTCGATCATGGCGGATGCGGCGCATGTGATTTTGAGCAGCAGCGGACGGCGGATTACTGGGCGGTTACTGATTGATGAGGAGATTTTGCGTGAACAGGGCGTGACTGAATTCGATCATTACCGCTACGAGCCGGACAGCGACGCAACCCTGATACCCGACCTGTTTGTAGATTGAAATACACAACCTCTGTGGGAGCGAGCCTGCTCGCGAATAGGCCGTGTCAGACAACGCAGATGCTGAATGACACACCGCATTCGCGAGCAGGCTCGCTCCCACATTGGAGTTGCGCCAATCTTTAGAACTCGATGCGCACGTCGCCTTTGGGCACGCTGCAGCACGACAGGATGAAACCCTCCGCCTCGTCGTCCTCGGTAATCCCGCCGTTGTGCTCCATCTCCACCTCGCCCCCCAGCTTGAGCACTTTGCACGTCCCGCAAATCCCCATGCCGCAGGCTTTCGGGATCATCAAGCCCAGCTTGGCCGCCGCCGCATGCACGGTCTCGCCCGGTGCCACACGAATGCTCTTGCCGGACGAGGTGAATTCCACCTGATGCAGATCCGCCGCATCGATTTCCGGTGCGTCGGCGGCCTGTTCGGCTTGCTCGACTGCATCAGCCCGCGCTTCGGGTGGCGTCGCACCGAACGACTCTTCGTGATAACGCGACATGTCGTAGCCAGCGTTTTCCAGCAAGCGCTTGACCGCCGTCATGTACGGCGTCGGCCCGCAGCAGAACACTTCGCGCTCCAGAAAGTCCGGAACCATCAGTTCCAGCATCTTGTGGTTCAGATAGCCGCGATACCCGGCCCACGGCTCGCCCAGACCATGCTTCTCGCAGATCAGGTGCAGGCTGAAGTTGTCGATCCGCGACGCCATGTGTTCCAGCTCGCGGTGGTAAATGATGTCTTTCGGCGAACGGGCGCTGTGGATAAACGTCATGTCGACGTTAGCGTTGGTGTCGTAGAACCAGCGCGCCATCGACATGCACGGGGTGATGCCGACGCCGCCGCTGAGGTAGAGGACTTTAGGACTCGGGAAGTCGATACCGTTAAACAGCCCGACCGGCCCGTGCACGGCCAATTCCTGGCCTTCATGCAGCGTGTCGTGCAACCAGTTGGACACCTTGCCGCCCGGCACGCGTTTGATCGTCACCGAAAAGCTGTACGGCACCGACGGCGAACTGGAGATCGTGTAGGAGCGCATGATCGGCTGGCCTTCGATCTCCAGCTCCAGTGTCACGAATTGCCCGGGCTTGAAGAAGAACAGGATCGGCTGGTCGGCCATAAAGCAGAAGGTGCGCACGTCCCAGGTTTCCTGGATGACTTTGACGCAACGGACGATATGTCGGCCATTGGCCCAGGTCTGGGTGGTGACCGGATTCAGGAAGCTGTTGGACATGCTGTTCTCCACGGCCGACTGTCGGCCTCATGTCGGCGATTCTGCGTATAGCGCGAACCGCCCGTTTACCTATCCGCGACATTGACATACTTATCGCGACCAGCCCCCAACCGCCGGGGGTTGCGCGTCGGGAACAGATTGCATCATGTCGCCCATGGATAAGGTTCCCGCCTGCGCCGGCCCCACACTCGCCTCACACCAAGACGAATTCTTTACACCTTGCGTAGCAACCGTTTACAGCACACCTGATTAGCCACTTTCGCCGGCCACGCAGATGGCCATGAGGATCACATCGATGGACGTCACCGCAAAAATCAGCCTGGGCGATCCGCTGGAACCCGCACGCAAGGCCACCGCACAGATGCTGCAGGAGCGTGAGCGCACTTTCTCGCTGCCGCAACCGTTCTACAGCGACGAGCGGCTGTTCGATATCGACATGCAGGAGATCTTCCAGAAAGAGTGGTTGATCGCCGGCATGACCTGCGAAATCCCGGCCAAGGGCAACTACATCACCCTGCAGATTGGCAAGAACCCGATCATCGTCATTCGTGGCGCTGACGGCATCGTCCATGCCTTCCACAACGTCTGCCGCCACCGTGGCTCGCGCCTGTGCACCAGCGACAAGGGCAAGGTCGCCAAACTGGTCTGCCATTACCATCAGTGGACGTATGAGCTGGACGGTCGCCTGTTGTTCGCCGGCACCGAAATGGGCGCCGACTTCGACATGAAGGAGTACGGCCTCAAACCGGTGAACGTGAAGACTGCCGGCGGCTACATCTTTATCAGCCTGGCGGAGAGCCCGCCGGCCATCGATGACTTCCTGTCGACGCTGAACCACTACATGGAACCGTACGACATGGAGAACACCAAGGTGGCGATCACCACCACCTTGATGGAAAAGGCCAACTGGAAACTGGTGCTGGAAAACAACCGCGAGTGCTACCACTGCAACGCCTCGCACCCGGAACTGCTGAAAACCCTGCTGGAATGGGACGACGTTACCGACCCGCGCGCCGATCAGGCGTTCAAGGATCACGTCGCCGCCTCCGCCGCTGCCTGGGAAGCCGAGAAGATTCCTTACGCCCACGCCAGTTTCGGCCTGCGTAACCGCATTGTGCGTATGCCGCTGCTCAAGGGCACCGTGTCGATGACCCTCGACGGCAAACAGGGCTGCGCCAAACTGATGGGCCGGATCAAGAACCCGGACCTGGGTTCGATGCGCATCCTGCACCTGCCGCACTCGTGGAACCACTGCATGGGCGACCACATCATCGTCTTCACCGTGTGGCCGATCAGCGCCCAGGAAACCATGGTCACCACCAAGTGGCTGGTGCACAAGGATGCAGTGGAAGGCGTGGATTACGACGTCGAGCGTATGCGCCAGGTGTGGGACGCGACCAACGATCAGGATCGTCGCTTGGCCGAAGAGAACCAGCGTGGGATCAACTCCACGGCATACCAGCCTGGGCCGTACTCGAAGACTTATGAGTTTGGCGTGGTGAACTTTGTGGATTGGTACAGCGAGCGCCTGCTGAACAACCTCGGCGCCGAGCCAGCCCCTTACCTCAAAGGTGTGCCCGTCCAAGGCTAAAAGCATCGCTGGCAAGCCAGCTCCCACAGGGTACTGCGGTGTACACAAATGTTGTGATCACCTCAAAACCTGTGGGAGCTGGCTTGCCAGCTATGGCGTCAGAACAGCCATCGCATCACTTGGATGACCACCTCACACTGCCATCCTCACCAATAAACTCCTCAAAAATCTCCTCCCCCACCAACCTGATTTTCGCGTACCCGTTCAACACCCGATCCGGATATGCCGGGTCCTTCGCACTCTGCGTCTCCGACCACAGCACCCGCGAATGCCCGTCCAGCTCACTGGCGTTGCCATACGGAATCGCCCCATGCCCGGCACAGCGCGCCTGCAATCCGCCCTGCTGCGCGTAAACAATGCCGTTATGCAGATGCCCCCAGTACCAATAATCCGGCTCACGCCCCAGTGCATCGCACACCGGTTGATACAGCGCAGTCTTGTTATGCCCGGAAATATCGAAGCCCTGGTGATGACTGAGCACCATGATTTTTTTGCGCTTGGGCAGTGCCTTCATCCATTCGATCTGCGGCTCATTCAAGGTACCGTCCATGTACAGGTTCAGCGCATCCGACGCATAAGCCGAATCCAGCCCGACCACCAGCCAGTCATCGTTGATCAACGCGAAATAGCTAGTGCCCTGCTGTCCCGGAAAACGCTTGGCCAGTTCCTTGAAATAGCCGTGGGCGCCGCTGTACATCTCGTGGTTGGAGTTGAGCGTGAATGAGCCATGCGTGCCCATCGGCCAGCCAGCCATGTCGACGTCTTCCTGCGAGTGGCTGCCGGCGTAATACACATCGCCCAAGTGAATAGTGAAATCGGCCTGGGCCAGTTGCATCTGGTTGGCCACCGATACCGCCGGCGCATGGCTGTCGAACGGCCCGGTGCCCCAGTCGCCGGCAATCGCCAGGGTTACGTCGCGCTCCATCTGCACCACGGCGGGATCGGTGCCGAAGGTCGCGTGATGGCGCAGGTTTTCGATCCATTTGAGCAGCGCCTCGCTCCACAACAGATCCAGCAGTTCCCACTTGCGACACCCGAGCAAACTGCCGTCCTTGAGTACCCGGGTTTGCAGTTGATCGCTCGACTGCGGCAATGGCGTGGCATTGCCGATGCGCAGGATCGACAAGCCGTGCGACAACTCCCACGGCACGCTCGGTTCGTCGCTCGGCAACTCGCCGTTCTTCAACACGTAATGCGCCTGATCGTGCCCGCGTTGCAGCAGCTTGATAATCGCCTGAAACTCCTGTGGCTCAAGCTCGCTGACGAGCTTCATCCAGGCCATTTCCATGCGCGTGATCAAGCCGTGAATGCGCACTTTGACCTTGTCGTACTCGTGTTCCCAATGACTGACCAGTGACATGGCGTATTCCTCTATCCGTAAGGGCTCACAGGGTTTTCATGAATTCGATCAGCGCACGCTTGTCGTCGTCCGACAGCGTCGTGCCATACAGGTGACCGCTGTTATGGTTGCCCTCCAGTCGTGTGTCGTACTTGAAGTCGGCCGAGGCTTTGGCTTGCGCGCCGCTGGTGACAAACCCGACATTGAGCGGGTCGTAGACGTCGGAGCCGGTGATAAACACCTGTGGACGTTTTTCCGGCGGTTGCAGCAGGTCCCACAAGGTCGGTACCGAGCCGTTGTGCAGGTAGGGCGCGCGCAGCCAGACGCCGTCGGTCGGCGTGTTGCTGTAGCTTTGGGTCTTGCGGTAGGCGCCGAAGTCGAACGGCGGTTTCTTGAAGGTGTGGAACGCGGTCACCAGCCCCGTGGTGAAAGAGTCCAGCCGATGTGGATCGGTGCCGAGCTGGTCGATGTTGGTGGTGACTTGCCCGGTGTCGGCACGACCGAAGTCATGACAACCGGCGCAGTTGTTGTCCCAGATCGGTTTGCCCTGAGCGACCTTGGCCTGATCCAGCGCCCACGGCCAGGCCGGTGGCTTGCGCCCGAGCAACCAGTTGGTCACACGGTTGAAGCTTGGCGGCAGTACCGATTCCGGCGTTGCGCCTACAGCCATGGCGGCGGCGTAGTTGCGCTCGTGGATCTTGTTGTTATTGCCGTCCCAGTGCAGGTACATCGATTCCCGCGGTTTCTGGTTCCAGACCTGTGGCAGGTCGACGGTGCCGATGGTCGAGTCATCCGGGAAGCCGAATACCACCATTTTTGTCGGGTTGAAGGTGTCGGTACGACCCGGTCCCTGTTGTGGACGCAGCTTCTGCCAGGCGTAGGCCTGCTTCTGCTTGAGCAGCGCACTTTTCGCCATCGGGATAATCAGGTAGCGGTTGTAAAGCCGTTCGAAAAAACCCAGCTGGAATTTGCTGTTGATCGCCGCCATCACCGAGTCGGTGGTGAATTTCGGATCGCTGGCGCAATCGTAGGCGTACCACTGAAAGGCTTGCAGTTGCAGGGTGTTGGCCGGCGCACTCGGCACGTTGACGGCGACGTCGCTAGCGTTTGCCCGGTAGGAGCCGGTGTGGCACAGCGCGCAGTTCGGCTCCACGGTCGGGTAGCCGATCTGCCGCTTGGCCATGCCGATCGGCAGGTCCTTGCCGTTCTCATAGAGAAACCCGAAGACTTCCCAGCCGCCGGGCTTCGGTAGTTTTTCCGGGCACATCTGCGGCAGCACGGCGAACAGGTAATACGGGATTCGCGCTTCGATACCGAGGCCGATGGCGGCGTATTTGTAGTGGTCTTCGTCAGAGGCGTATTCCTGCTCCGGCACCACCCGCAGCATCTGATACCAGGTCTGGTAACCGATGAACGCCAGCAATGCCACAACGATAAAGGTGCCGACCTTGAAGCTGTGGCTCTGCCAGTGCCGCGCCCACGCGGCCCGCCATTCGCGCCAGCCATCGCACAGCAGCGCCCATGGCCGGTTCTCGGGAGTGGTGCCCAGGTACAGCAAAATGCCAAGGATCAGGAAAAAGCTCAGATCGCCCATCAGCATCGGCACGAATACCGAGCCTTGAATGCTGGTGTTGATCAGGTAGATCCAGAACACCACGGCGATCAGCCGCGTCAGTACGCACAACCAGGAATGCACCACGTAGCGCGGCGCGTTGAAGCCCGAGGGCATGTAAAACACGCTGATACCCACGAGCAGCATCCCGGCGTTTTCCAGCCAGGGATCGGAGAGTTGCGGCGGCAGACCGACCACCGATGTCAGCAACCCCGGCGCAAACAGCGCGGGGATCGCGAACACCATGTTCATTGCAATGCCTAGCCAGATGAAGCGCTGAAACCAGCGGATGTAGGTGTCCATGTCATCCATTTCCTTGTACATAACTGGATCGAACCCATTCCTGTGGCGAGGGGATTTATCCCCGATCGGCTGCGAAGCAGTCGCAAACTATCGCCTGCGGTTTGTCAGGAACACCGCGCGGCCTGATTTGGGGCCGCTGCGCGACCCATCGGGGATGAATCCCCTCGCCACAAAGGACTTTCTCTGCACAAAAGATCAATGACAGGTGTCAACCCAAGGCAGTTTTCTCCAGGTGTTCAAGGATGATCGGGTACACATCAACCACCGCGTTCTTGCCGAACATGCAATCGATATGGCCGTAGCCCGGCACCACCTGCCGGCTGTAACGCTCCGGCCCGTGCAGGTCACACAAGCGCTGATAGGTTTTAAGCGTGCTTTCCGGCAGGTAACACTGGTTTTCAGCACCGCTGATAAAACAGATCGGCATGGTCAACCGATCAAAGTGCGGCATGTATACATCGTTGCCTTTGAAATCCACCAAGTGCCCTTTGCGCACGATCAGCGCCAGATGCTCGAAGGTCTCGATGTTCGACTCACCGAACAACTCATGCAGGTTGTCGTGCAGGGTTTCGTTGAGGGTGTCATGGCGGTACAGCGAGGCGTACATAAAGGTGATGCGGTGGCACACCGGGTTGGTGCAGTAGCCCTGAGCTTCGAAACGCGCGTAGCCGTTAAGGGCCTTGTCGTAGAGTTTGTTGAACCAGTTCTCCTTGCTGTCGGCGTAAGCGGTCATCGACTTGACGCCGATGGCGTCAAGCATGCCCGGCAGGTGCAAACCGGCCTTTAACCCGGTTGCAGTGGCGACCACCGTGTCGGCAGCAATCTGCGAGCACACTACCGAACGCACGCCCTGCAAACCGGCCAGCAGCGACATGAAGAACGTCGTTGCACCATAGCAATGCACCACGCACTGCACGTCTTTCGCCTTGGTTTGCTGCTGGACCTGCGCGATGGCCGCCTTGAAGTCGTACTGGGCAATCTGGTCGCCGTTCCATTCCTTCTTGCTCGCCGGCAGCAGAATGCTCACGCGAAAATCCAGCAGCCACACGTCGTAATCGTGCTTGCACAGGTACTCCAGCAGGTTGGTCTGGATGGTGTCGGTGGAAAAAATATTCGAACCCACGCCCAAACCATGCACCAGCATCACCGGGCCTTTCGTACCTGCCTGATACCGGGTCAGGCGCAGTTCGACGCCATCCTCGGTGGGAAAGAAATGCACCGCCGGGATTGGCGCATCCAGCGGCCGTTTCAGCCGTGGCGGCGCGTCAGGGTTGAAGTAGATATCCCCGGCAAATACCCCGCCATAACTTTCCCAGAGAATCCCGGCGAAGAACTTGCCAAAACGCGCCAGCCCTTCGATGCGCTCACGCTCGTTGCGGGCGTTGAGCACCGTCATGGTGGTCATCTGCTTGGCGAAATCAGTCGGATGGATGTGCATCACCCCCGAACCGATTACCTCGCCGCTCTTGTCCGGCCCGCGATACAGCGTCACGTAGAGCGTGCTGGTGTCGTGCCAGATGTTCAGCACGCCGTTGTCTTCCGGCACGGTTTTGAACGCACTGAAGAAATAATCGCTGCCGTCCTCGGCGGTCAGTTTCATGTCGTACTTCATGTGCCGCGTATCGACCTGTTGCTCGAATTGCTCGAACAGGTTGAACACGCCGTTGCTGGCCGTCAGCGGTTTTGGCGACAACGCCGGAGCGATCACCGTACCGACAATGGTCGCGGCGTGTTCCGGCTCCTTGATCATCCGGTTCATGTCGTTGGCGGTGATGGTCAGGGTGAAGTCGATGGGCGAATTGTCTGCCTCACCACGTTTGGCCGCCGCTTCGTAGACCTCCAGGTCAGTGCTTTGTGCGGCGGTAAAGGCCCGGGAGAAGTAACCCTTCATGGTTTCGGTGAACTGCACGCCCAGGGTCGGTGGCGCGACTTGTTTGCGCGGTGCCGAGGGCAGCGTGTAGTCGATCTGCCAGCCCCGGTCAGCGGCGAGCAGGCCCATGTTGCGCTCGCTCACGGCAGAAATGGTCAGCAGTGGATTGACCGCCAAAGACGTCGGAATCACCGCCCCATCGGTCACGTACAGATTGGCGTAAACGTCGGTACCGCTGGCGCCGCTGAACACTTGGCCCTTGTGATTGACCACGCCTTGTCCGGCGTCCTCACCCATTACGCAACCGCCCAATGGATGCACCGAGACGATGCTGTGCTTGAGCAGCTTCGTCCAGATAGGATTCTCCACCCAGATACCACCGAGCGCCTTGGTGCTCTGGTGCAGACGGTCATTGCCGAGCTTGAAGTTCTCTTGCTCGCCGACGCCCGGCCAGTCGATGCGCAGTTGATCCTTGTTATCCAGCACCATCCGCCCCTGGCCGCTGTCGTGGCTCATGATCAGGTAGGTCTGCATATTGTGCAGCGCGCCGTAATACGGGCCGCGCAGGAAGCTTTCGAGTTCGCGTTCCTTGTATTTCAACTTGCCGCTGAAACTGTCGTCGGTGGCCACCCCGATCATCTCGGCGAAGCCGGCCATCGCCGGCACCATCGGCCGACCGAGGGCGCCGGGGATCGAACCCTCTTCGATGACCATCCGGCTGCGCCAGTCGCCTTCGGTGCGCATGTCGATGATCGAGGTGATGCACGGGCCGACCGGGTGCAGCTCTTTGGCCGGATTCGCGCCGAAACCAATGCCGTTGATGGTCTGCTCGCAGTTGTGGCCGAAACCGAGGATATCGCCATTGCCACTCATGTTCTCGCCGAGCTGGTCGGACATCGCCAGCCCTTTGTCGCGCGAGCGCAGCAGAATTTCCGTGGAGCCCAGTGTGCCGGCGGACACCACGACGATGTCGGCCTTCACAAACAGCGTCGGCGCGGAAAACTTCTCGCGACCGCTGTCCAGATACTGGAAGTGCACGATCCAGCCGTCACCGTCACGCTCCAGATGCCGCACTTCGGCCTGACAGAAAATCTCCGCGCCGTGATTCCAGGCGTCCGGCAGATAGTTCATCAGCGTGGTGTTCTTGGCCTTGTTGTTACAGCCCGACACGCAGTCGCCACAGTGGTTGCACGGCAGTTGTTCGACGCCGACGTGATTGAGGTTATTGGGCAGCTTGTCGAAGGTCACGTTGATCGGCGGCTTGTAAAAGTGCGCGCCTTGCTTGAGGTACTCCGCGGACTTTTTGTTGGCGTCGAGCTTGGGCAGATTGGGTGCAGTGTCCGGATAAGGATTGGGCTTGAGCATTTCCCGGGCACGGGCATAGCCGTCCTTGAGCAAGGTGTCGCGGTGTTCACGCACTGCCTGCGGCCAGCGCGGATCATCGAACACGCCGGGCTCCGGCTCCAGGGCGACGTTGGCGTTGATCAGCGAAGTACCGCCAAGGCCGCAACCGACCACGACGTTCTGCTGAGCGTTGACATGCAGGTCGAACAATCCAGTGCGCGAGCCGATATGGCCGTCGGGATCATGCACCTGCAATTCTTCGGTGGCGGCAATCACGGTGTTGGGGTATTCGCCGGGCTGAATCTCCCGGCCGCGTTCCAGCAGGCACACGCGTTTACCGGCCCGGGACAGGCGCGACGCAGCAATGCCGCCGCCATAACCGGAGCCAATGACAATGACGTCGTAGTGTTCCTTGATCTCGCTGATGGGCGTTGCGATCCGTGTCATGAGGTGGTTCCTCTAATCAGGCAGATGGGGGCAACTCTGCGGTTGCCTGCAATCAATGGGCGAACGGGCACCTGGCCTCCGGAGCGAGTCCGGCGACAGCACAGCAATCGAGGCAGGATTTACACGCTACAGACGAGCATGCTGATTAGCGGCGCGACGTAGCGTGCGCTTGCGTGGATGGGGTGGGGGGCGGTGTGTACGGCTATCCATCATGCGTTCTCCCAGAACCAGATGTGGATAAGTGACGGCTGTCCTTGTGCCATTGCAGTGAAGACAGCGGAGTAATCGAAGTCAAGGCAACGCCTTAGAACTGTATGAAATGTGATCAATTGCGATTTGGACTATAGCCGCCGGGGCTTAGCGGCTTTGGCGAACAAGTTATCCACATAGCCACCCACAGCAATTGGGGACAACTGTGGATGAGTTGGAAAAACATCGGTGAATAAGTGAAGAAAAAACGTGACTTATCCAGAAGCATGGTTTGGGATAAGCGTTGGATGTTTTTTGATCAACTCTCTACAAGCCACGTATTAATTGGCCTGTAGCGGATAGCGAACACGTTATCCACAGAAGCGCCAACAGAGTTCGGGGGTAACTTTGCGGGTGCTGTGGAAAAGCATCCAAGACTGTGAAAAACCGGGCGTTATAGAGAGGCGATCGGGTGAGAATCCGCGACTTGATCAGTTTTTGACCAATCTCTTGAAAGCCACGTTCTATAAGGCGCTTAGCAGATAGCGAACATCTTATCCACAGAAGCGCCAACAGAGATTGGGGGCAACTTGCGCAGTTTTCCAGCGAAAAAAGCGTGGAAAAACCGTTAGTTAGGCTGGTTGTTTTTTGATCTGCGCCTTGCAGGGCTTGATTGGCGTGGGGTGCAGGGATGGGCGAACACGTTATCCACAGATTGGCCAACAGGGATTGTGGGTAACGTGGCCTCAAACCGCCTGTTGTTCGCAGGTATCAAGCACGATGCATCAGATAAGCGTCACCCGTCACCCGGATCATTGGGTGAGGCGTCACCTGACAGGTTTTGACGATGGCGAAACCATGCCTTTCATAAAACCTTCTTGCGCCGGTATTGGCGGCATAGTCGATCAGACTCAAGCCATTGAGCGCCAAACGCTCTGCGCGCGCCTGAGCATACTCAAGAAACTGCACGCCCAATCCCTGATTACGCCAGCCTTCGTGCAGCGCCAGGCTGGAGATGTAGAGCGTGTCCGCAACCTCCATATCGGCGTAAGGCGCCAGCACCGGATCGGTAGGGGGTGTCGCATCAGGATTTTCGTGTGTGGCATAACTGTGCATCATCCCGACGACGCGGCCGTCGGCTTCAGCGATGAGGCAGTTCTGAAAAGAAAAGTCGACATCTTCGCGGGCATATCGACGTGCACCGACATCCAGTAGCGCTTCCCCAGGCTCGGCCAACTGACTCCAGATGTAATCCGCAGCCCCCTCCGAGGAAATCTGGAACAAGCGGGCAATCTCACGCGCATCCGTACGCCGCGCAGGTCGAAACTCAACAGTCATTCACTTGACTCCTTATGGCTTGAGCGTTGTTTTAACCCGCGTTTGAAACCCTCGACAACCTGCATTCGACGACTTTACATGTCAGTCAATGACTGCCTGTCATGTCATCGCCCGCAGGAAATGCTCGGTGCCTCAGCGGACAACACCCTCCTCAATCAGCAACTTGAGAATCGCCTCAGCCCCGGCCTGGGCAGTGACCCCTTTCAACACCTGCCCACCGCCGCCACTGGCCTTGGCCGTAGCAGCCTTCATCCGATCAGCGCCACTCTTGGCCTTGATCACTTTCAAGCGTTTCGGCCGAGGCTTGGCCGGTTGCAGTGTCGCTACTGCGAGCAATTCATCGTCCAGCACCTCCACGTCTTCGGCATTCAACTCACCGCGACGTGCCGGCCCATATGCACTCTGCCGAGGCTTCGGTGCGGCGTTATCCACAGTCGCCAGAAACGGCAGCCGCACCTTCAACCGCCGCCGCTGCCCGCGCGGCAACGCTTGCAGCACCAGCGCCGAACCGTCATTGATCGACTCGACCTGGGCCAAACCGACCACCAGCGGCCAGCCCAGGCCTTCGGCCAGCAGAAAAGGCAGCATCCCCGAGCCTTCACCGGTTTCAGCCTGGCTACCGGTCAGCACGACCTGCGCACCGGCATCACGTAGATACGCGGTCAGTGCCGGCAATGCATCGGCGCCTGCCGGTTGTTCCAGCACATGCATCTGCTCAAGGCCCATGCCCAGATAGGCGCGCAATGCAGGTTCCGCAACATCGCCGGCATGCAGCACTTGCAGGTTATCCCCAGCCAGTTGCAGGCCCAACTCCACGGCACGGGCATCCTGTTCGGCGCGGCGTGGCCGGCCGGAGGTCGGGTGGGCGCCGATTGAAACCAAACTGATGATTTTTGTGTTCATAGCCGTTCCTTAAGCCGCATCGCGCTTGGCGTCGTTGCGGTAAGCCTCAACCGCCGCGATCAAGGCCTGAAGAATCTCCGCGCTCTCGCCAATCACCGACAGGTCGGCGCGTTTGATCATGTCGCAACCCGGATCGAGGTTGATCGCCACGACTTTGTCGCAGGCACCGATGCCTTGCAGGTGCTGGATCGCTCCGGAAATCCCCACGGCGACATACACCCGCGCGGTGACCCAGGTGCCGGACGCGCCGACCTGCCGGTCGCGCGCCATGAAGCCGTCGTCCACCGCCACCCGCGACGCGCCTTCGGTGGCGCCGAGTGCAGCAGCGGTCTGGTGGAACAATGCCCAGTCCTTGACCCCGTTACCGCCGGAGAAAATGAACTCGGCTTCGGCCATTGGAATCGCCGCCGGATCGACTGCCACCGCACCTAGATCTTCAATGCGCGACAGACTGCGCGCGACGCTTGTGGATAACTCCACGGGCAGCGCTTCGTGACGGGTTTCGCTGACAGGTTCCGCACATTCGGCCGAGGCCAGAATCAACCGCGCAACGGGACGCGCCAAATCCTGCAGACCCGCGCCAGCGCGGCCGATGCATTCCTGATCCTTGACCTGCCACACACGTGTCGCCGGGCGTTCGCCCAATGCCGCAGCAAAGCGTCGACCGAGTTCACCGCCACCGCTGCGGCTGTCCGGCAGCAGCCAGTGACGCGGGTTGAACTGGTTATCCACAGCGCGCAAACCTTGCACACGCTGCTCCGGTGCGTAACCGCTGAATTCCTCGCCCTCCAGCACCAGCAAGCGATCGACGCCTGCGGTGGCGAAAGCGTTTTCCTTGTGCTCGCCGAAGACCACAGCCAACACCGCGCCGTCCTTGCCGGCCAGTTGATGGGCGAGGCCGAGCAAATCGCGATCATGGCTGCTCAAGCGGCCGCCGACCATGTCCGGCACCACGCTGATGTAGAACGCCGGAGCCGGCACCTGATGCAGCGGCAGTTGCACCTCAACCGTGGCCGAGCGTTTGACCGCCCCGCCCTGCTGCGCGCCGCTGCGGTCAATGCGCTTGATGCCGTTGGGGCCGATAAAACCAATGCCATGCAGGTTCTTGCGGATGACGCCATTGGGGCCCATCCAGCTGTGCTGCGCCGGTTGCATGGCCGCGTGCAATGGATGCAAACGGTTACGCGCAATCCATTCGGCACGCGGGTCGCGGCGGATAATGTCGCTCATCAGTGGGCCTCCGCAGGTTCACGTTTGGCCGGCGCAGTCGGCTTGCCTGGCGCGGCGTCTTCAAGCAGGGCGTCGGCCACCAGTTCAGCGATGTCCTTGATCAGCGGACGCGGTTCAACCACGCCTTCGAGCATCGCCGTGCACTGTGGACAACCCACGGCCACCAGCTCGGCGCCGGTCTCGCGGATGTCGTCCATGCGCATATCGGGGATGCGCTGCTTGCCCGGAATGTCGGTGATCGGCGCACCGCCACCGCCGCCGCAGCAGCGCGAACGGAAGCCGGAACGTTGCATCTCTTTCACTTCGATACCCAGCGCGCGCAGCACTTCACGCGGTGCTTCGTACTCGCCGTTGTAGCGGCCGAGGTAGCACGGATCGTGATAGGTCACGCTGTTGCCTTTGTGCTGACCGAGGTTGAGCGCGCCGGCCTCAATGATTTCAGCCATGTAGGTGCTGTGATGCTGCACCAGGTAGTTGCCATCAAAGGCGCCGTATTCGTTTTTCAGCACATGGAAACTGTGCGGATCGCAGGTAACGATGCGGTTGAAGCTGTATTTGGCCAAGGTCTGGATGTTGCGTTTGGCCAACAACTGGAAGGTCGCTTCATCACCCAAACGGCGGGCGACGTCACCGCTGTCGCGTTCTTCGAGACCCAGTACCGCGAAGTCGACCTTGGCCGCTTTCAGCACTTTGACGAATGCACGCAGGGTGCGCTGGTTGCGCATGTCGAAAGCGCCGTCGCCAACCCAGAACAGCACGTCGGTGGATTTCTTTTCGCTCAGCAAATTGAGGTTCAGATCCGCCGCCCAGTTCATCCGCCCACCCGGAGCGAAACCGCCGGGGTTGTCGGTGGCGATCAGGTTTTCCAGGACTTCGGCGCCCTTGTTCGGCGTCGCGCCTTTTTCCAGCGTGAGGTGACGGCGCATGTCGACGATGGCGTCGACGTGCTCGATCATCATCGGACACTCCTCGACGCAGGCGCGGCAAGTGGTGCACGACCACAGGGTTTCGGCATCGACCAGACCGTTAACGATCGGTTGATGTGGATTACCTGAATGCTCGCCAATCGGTTTGCCCGGATACGGACTGCCAGCGAAGTTGGCGTCAGTGCCGCCAGCGAGGCCGACGACCATGTCCTGAATCAGCTTTTTCGGGTTCAGCGGCTGGCCGGCAGCGAAGGCCGGGCACGCCGCTTCGCACTTGCCGCACTGCACGCAGGCGTCGAAGCCGAGCAACTGGTTCCAGGTGAAATCCCTGGGTTTTTCCACGCCCAGCGGCGCGGAGGGATCGTTGAGGTCCAGCGGCTTCAAACCGGTGGAACGACCACCGCCAAAACGCTCGGCGCGACGGTGCCACGCCAGGTGCAGGGCACCGGCGAAGGCGTGTTTCATCGGCCCGCCCCAGGTCATGCCGAAGAACAATTCCGACACGCCCCACAGCACACCGACGCCGAGAATCACCGCCAATATCCAGCCGCCGAAGTTTTCCGGGAGGATCCCGGCCACCGGCAAGGTCACCAGAAAGAACGACGCCGAGAACGCCAGCAGGCTTTTCGGCAAGCGCATCCACGGGCCTTTCGACAACCGTGCCGGCGGGTTACGTCGACGCAGGTAAACGAAGATCGCGCCGACGAACATCACCGCCGTCATCAGCAGCAACGCATAGCCGAGGATGCGGTTATGCAGGCCGAAACCGTGCACCAGAATCGCCAGCACAATCGACGCCACCGCACCGCCGGCCGTGGCCACGTGGGTGTTGGCGATGTATTTGTCCCGCGCCACCACATGGTGCAAGTCGACCATGTAACGCTTGGGCATGGCGAACAGGCCACCGATCAGATCGACCTTCGAGGCTCGGCCCCGACGCCACATGGCCACCCGCCGCAAGGCGCCGAGGACGCCAAGGCCCAGGGCTGCGAACAACAGGATTGGAAGAAGGGTGTTCAACATAGGTGAAGCTCCCACCAGTACAGCCTGGAGAAACACGGGCGTTCGATGATCGTTCCCACGCTCTGCGTGGGAATGCATCCCGGGACGCTTCGCGTCCCAAAGCGGACGCGGAGCGTCCATTGCGGCATTCCCACGCAGAGCGTGGGAACGATCAGTTCAGCAGCTTAGAAATCCTTGCAGAGGCGCAGTGCGTCGTAGATCGCAGCGTGGGTATTACGCTGCGCCACGCAATCGCCGATGCGGAACAGCAAGTAGCCGTCACCCGTGGTGCTCAGCGAGGGCTGCGGCTTGATCGCGAACAGTGCGTCAATGTCGATCTGGCCCTTGTTGCGCGAACCGTCCTTGAGCCCGTAATACAGCTCTTCGTCCGGACGCACGCCGTTTTCCACCACCACCTGATCGACCACCCGCTCCTCTTTGGCGCCGGTGTATTCGTTCTCCAGCACCGCCACGAGCTTGTCGCCTTCGCGGTAGACCTTCTCCAGCATCATGTCGCCGGTCATGATCACTTCTTTCGGGTACATGCTGCGGTAGTAGGTCGGGAACGACGTACCGCCAATGGCCACGCCCGGTTTGATGTCGTCGGTGACGATCTCGACCTGGCTGCCCTTGTCAGCGAGGAAGTCGGCAACCGACATCCCGGTGAACTCGCAAATGGTGTCGTAGACCAGCACGTTCTTGCCCGGCGCGACCTTGCCGTCGAGCACGTCCCAACTGCTGACCACCAGCCCTTCGGCAGCGCCCCAGTGTTCGTTCTGCTCAAGGAACGGATGCCCGCCGACCGCCAGCACGACTACGTCCGGACGCAGATCGAGGATGGTCGCCGCGTCGGCAGCCGTCCCCAGACGCAGATCGACTTTCAAGCGCGCCAGTTCCAGCTGGAACCAGCGGGTGATGCCGGCGATCTGGTCGCGCTGTGGTGCTTTCGACGCAGTGGTGATCTGCCCGCCGATGAAGTCTTTCTTCTCGAACAAGGTCACGTCGTGGCCACGCTCGGCCGCAACACGCGCGGCTTCCATCCCGGCAGGCCCGGCACCGACCACCACCACTTTGCGTTTGACGCCCGTGGACTTCTCGATGATGTGCGGCACGCCCATGTATTCACGGGACGTTGCGGCGTTCTGGATGCACAGCACATCCAGCCCTTGGTACTGGCGGTCGATGCAATAGTTGGCGCCGACGCACTGTTTGATCTGGTCGATCTGGCCCATCTTGATCTTGGCGATCAGGTGCGGGTCGGCAATATGCGCGCGGGTCATGCCGACCATGTCGACGTAACCGCCTTCCAGAATGCGCGTAGCCTGGTTCGGGTCCTTGATGTTCTGCGCGTGCAGCACCGGCGCTTTCACCACTTCCTTGATCCCGGCGGCCAAGTGCAGGAACGGCTCCGGTGGATAACTCATGTTGGGGATAACGTTGGCCAGGGTGTTGTGGGTGTCGCAACCCGAGCCGACCACGCCGATGAAGTCGATCATGCCGGTGTCGTCGTAATACTTGGCGATCTGCTTCATGTCTTCGTGGGACAAGCCGTCCGGGTGGAACTCGTCACCGCACAGACGGATGCCGACGCAGAAATCGTCGCCGACTTCCTTGCGCACAGCCTTGAGCACTTCCAGACCGAAACGCATGCGGTTCTCGAAGCTGCCGCCCCATTCGTCGGTGCGTTTGTTGACGCGCGGGCTCCAGAACTGGTCGATCATGTGCTGGTGCACAGCCGACAGTTCAACGCCGTCCAGCCCGCCAGCCTTGGCCCGCGCGGCAGCGGTGGCGTAGTTGCCGATCACCCGCCAGATTTCTTCCGGCTCGATGGTTTTGCAGGTTGCGCGGTGCACCGGTTCACGGATACCCGACGGCGACAGCAGGGTCGGCCAGTGCTCGCCGTCCCAACGCGAGCGACGGCCCATGTGGGTAATCTGGATCATGATCTTGGCGCCATGCTTGTGCATGGCGTCGGCCAGATTCTGGAAGTGCGGGATGATCCGGTCGTCTGCCAGGTTGACCGATTTCCACCAGCCTTGCGGGCTGTCGATGGCCACGCTGGAGGAGCCACCGCAAATCGCCAGGCCGATGCCGCCCTTGGCTTTCTCTTCGTAGTATTTGACGTAGCGATCGGTGGTCATGCCGCCGTCGGTCGCGTAGACCTCGGCGTGCGCGGTACTGAGCACGCGGTTGCGGATGGTCAGTTTGCCGATCTGGATCGGCTGGAACATTGCTTCGAAAGCCATGGCGGGTTCCTCGACTTACAACGGCTTGACGGTGAACAGGCCGTCGTCGTGGCCTTCTTCGGAGCCACCGTAGACTTGCTCGGCAACGGTGCGGATCTTGCTGCCGCGAGCCTCAAGAATCTGATCCATGGCACCGGCAAACCAACCGGTGAACATGTAGTCGACCTTGCGCCCGACCTTGCCGTACACGTAGACGAACGCCGAGTGTTCGAGCTTGACGCTGGCGGTGCCTTTGTCGAGGTCGATGTCCTGGATCTTGAACAGGCCCCAGCCGCGTTGCGACAGGCGTTTCATGTAGTGCTCGAAAACCGCAACGCCTTCCAGGCCGTGACATTCAGCTTCTTTTTCACACCAGTGCCAGGCGGACTTGTAGCCGGCCTTGTAGAGGATTTCGGCGTAGGCGTCGGCGCCCAGCACTTCTTCGATGCCCATGTGGTTGTTGACGAAAAAGTGGCGCGGCACGTACAGCATCGGCAGGGCGTCGGAGGTCCAGACACCGGTTTCGCTGTCGACTTCGATTGGCAATTGCGGGGCGATCTTGGCCATGGAAACTTAACTCCAGAAAATTTGGTTTGTTGCCCCTGGCGCGGACGGCCGGAGGAAAGGATTCAGAAGTGCAGCGGCTTATTCGCCCCAAACATCTTTCAAGACGTTCACCCAGTTCTCGCCCATGATCTTGCGCACCACGCGCTCGGAGTGGCCACGCTTGAGCAGGGTTTCAGTCAGGTTTGGGAACTCGCCGACGGTGCGGATGCCCAGCGGGTTGATGATCTTGCCGAAGCTGGTCAGACGGCGGGCGTAGCCCTTGTCGTGGGTCAGGTATTCGAAGAAGTCCTGGCCATGGCCCTGGGTGAAGTCGGTGCCGATGCCAATGGAATCTTCGCCAACGATGTTCATCACGTATTCGATGGCTTCGGCGTAGTCGTCGATGGTCGAATCGATGCCCTTGGCGAGGAACGGCGCGAACATGGTCACGCCAACGAAACCGCCGTGGTCGGCAATGAACTTGAGCTCTTCATCGGACTTGTTGCGCGGGTGCTCCTTGAGCCCCGACGGCAGGCAGTGGGAATAGCAGACCGGTTTTTTCGATTCGAGGATGACTTCCTCGGAGGTCTTGGAGCCGACGTGGGACAGGTCGCACATCACGCCAACGCGGTTCATCTCGGCAACGATCTCGCGACCGAAGCCCGACAGGCCGCCGTCACGCTCGTAGCAACCGGTGCCGACCAGGTTCTGGGTGTTGTAGCACATCTGCACGATGCCGACGCCGAGCTGCTTGAACACCTCGACATAGCCGATCTGATCTTCAAACGCGTGGGCATTCTGGAAGCCGAACAGGATGCCGGTCTTGCCTTGCTCTTTGGCGCGACGAATGTCGGCGGTGGTGCGTACCGGCATCACCAGGTCGCTGTTTTCGCGGATCAGCTTCTGGCTGGCAGCGATGTTGTTCACGGTCGCCTGAAAGCCTTCCCACACCGACACGGTGCAGTTGGCCGCCGTCAGACCGCCCTTGCGCATGTCTTCGAACAGCTCACGGTTCCATTTGGCAATGATCAGACCGTCAATAACGATGCTGTCGGCGTGTAATTCGGCTGGGCTCATCAGGCGTCCCCTTATTGGCGATTCATGCGCCGAATCGTCTGCCGGCGCTTTGGGGCCAGCATATGCCTCGGTGCAGGGGCGACCGGGTGCAAAAACGACAGGGGAATTGCCGAAAGCGTCAATCCGCGACAAAGGGTCACCAAGCGGCCCGACCAGCCACCTGTTCAAGCCTGCAAGCTTGAGCCAGAATCTCCCGCATCTTGGAAACACCACTGGATTAGAGCGGCGACATCAATGAAATCGATCTTCCTGGCTTTGGCTTTGATTGCGACCGGCGTACACGCCGCTGAAGAGTCCGACAACAACCCGTGCGACGCAGTCGAAAGCGACGTCCAGACCCTGGAATGCTCGACCTACAGCCGTACCACCGCCGAAGACCTGCTCAAAGACAACTACGCCAGCCTAGCCGAACGCATGCAAACCGCGTACGGCAAGAACCCGGCGCAGCTGGCCGACATCACCACCAAACTCAAAACCGCCCAGCAGCAGTGGCTGAAGACGCGGGATGCAGATTGCGCGGTGGAAGCATTCCCGGCCACCGAAGGCAGCAAGGCGTTCAAGATTGCGCAGAATGACTGCGTGGCGCGGATGAGCGATGAGCGGTCGGAGTTTTTGGAGTCGATTGGGCAGGAGTGATCCTGAAAGCTGGAACTGCCTCCGGCTTTCAACCCCACACTCCTCTCTTCCTACAAATTACTCCGACATCGCCTACACAAATTGCTTGAATGCCTAAAACGAAGGGCCTTTCACGCAACATGCGGTCAACGATTGTTGATTGGCCACCGGAAAAATATAAGTAAAGATTCGCGAATCTTATAAAAGACTTATATTCTTCCATGAACAGCATCCACTGGACTCGAAAGGCCGTTAAGCAACTCCTGAAATTGCACACCGCACATCAGGCGCAGGTTCGGGATGCCGTTACGGCGCTTGCCGATATGCCTGATGTTGGCAATGTCAAAGCACTGATAGGCCATGACTACGCCTACCGCCTGCGCGTCGGCAATTATCGAGTCATGTTCGATTGGGATGGCGCAATCAAAGTGGTCAGTATTCAAGAGGTCAAAAAACGCGATGAACGCACCTACTGACATCCAAATCATCAACGATGCCGAAGGCAACCCCGCCTTCGTAGTCATTCCCTATGCGCAATACGTCGCACAGAAAATGCAGCCCGATCTGATCCCGCATGAGGTGGTCAGTCGAATGGTCGACGGGGCGACACCGATCCGCGCCTGGCGCGAACACCTGAACCTAACTCAGGAAGAAGTGGCGAAGCGCTTGGGAATTTCTCAACCGGCGTTCGCTCAACAGGAAACGGTAGCGAAGCCACGCAGGACGACCCGCGAGAAAATTGCAGCAGCATTCGGCATCACGGCCAATCAACTTGAGTTGTAGGCTGCCCTCTTCATTCAAAGGAATTCCCATGAACATCTGCGGCATCGAAATCAAAGGCAGCGAAGCGATCATCGCCGTGGCCGCTCTCGACGGTTCGACCCTGAGCCACGTCGCCCTCAGCACCAAGAAAATCGCCCTCGACGATGACGACGAAGCGGCCAACGTCAAGCGCTTCGCCGCGCAGGTCGCTTCGTTTGTGCGGGAGAACTCGATTGACCGGATTGCGATCAAGAAGCGCAGCAAGAAGGGTGAATTTGCCGGCGGGCCGACCACGTTCAAGATAGAGGGTGTGTTTCAGTTGCTTGATGGCTGCGAGGTGACGTTGTTGTCGCCGCAGACCATTAATGCGCAGGCCAAGAAGCATAATTTTGAGCTGCCGGGGACGCTGAACAAGTATCAGCATGAGGCTTATAAAGCGGCGTGTTCGGCGTTGGTGAAGAAGTAACCCGATCTTCCAGACGACACAAACCAACTGTGGGAGCGAGCCTGCTCGCGAATGCAATCTGTCAGTCGACATTGGTGTTGAATGACACACGCATTCGCGAGCAGGCTCGCTCCCACATTGGTTTTGTATACACCCATTCAGGCGTTGGCGGTACGGCGGTCTTCTCTCGGGCAACGGGCGAAACGTGCCCGGTAGCTGCGGGTGAAATACGACGGCGATTCAAAACCGCAAGCGATGCTGACTTCCAGCACGCTCATATCCGTCTGGCGTAATAGCTGCCGGGCCTTTTCCAGCCTTAAGCGCAGATAGAAATTGCTCGGCGTGTCGTTCAGATGCAGCCGAAACAAGCGCTCAAGCTGGCGCCGGGTCACTTTGATCGATTCCGCCAACGCCAACGTGGTCAGCGGCGGTTCGCTGTGTTGTTCCATCTCGCCAATCACCTGAACCAGCTTCTTGTTGCTGATGCCGTAGCGCGTGGCGACTTCCATGCGTTGGTGGTCTTTGCGCGGACGGATGCGCCCCAACACGAACTGCTCGCTGACCTGGATTGCCAGTTGCGGGCCGTGGGCCTGGGCGATCAGGTCGAGCATCAAATCGATGGACGCCGTGCCACCGGCCGAGGTGATGCGTCGACGGTCGATCTCGAACAGCTCCTGGGTCACGCTGAGCTGTGGATAAGATTCCTTGAAGGCGTCGATGGCTTCCCAGTGCAGGGTCAGGCGATGGCCGTCGAGCAGGCCGGCCTCGGCGAGGACGAAGCTGCCGGTGTCGATGGCGCCGAGGGTCACGCCTTCGTTGTCCAGGCGGCGCAGCCAATGCTCCAGCGTCGGCGTGGCGAACTTCAGCGGTTCGAACCCGGCCACCACCAACAACGTCGCGCCTTTCTTCAGCGGCTCCAGCGCCGCGTCGGCGTTGACCGACATGCCGTTACTCGCCAGCACCGCCCCGCCGTCAGCGCTCAGCACATGCCAGCGGTACAACTCGCCACGAAAGCGGTTGGCCACACGCAGCGGTTCGATCGCGGAAATAAAGCCGATGGCGGAGAACCCCGGCATCAGCAAAAAGTAGAAATCCTGGGACATGTGCGCACTCGGTCGGCGGGTAGCGTGGATCGTTGATACGCCGATTGTCGTCAGCGTTCAAGCGCACAGGTCGCTACAGTGCAAATGCCAGTCGCCGCAGTGCGCTTTCATGGGCGTATAGCTGCGTAACTTTGCATCACCGGCACGCCAGATGCCGGAACTCACAATAAACGACCTGCCGAGGAACCCGACATGAAACGACTGATCAGCAGCTGTGTTCTTGCACTCAGCGGTACCGCTTTCTTGAGCGCCAGCGTCATGGCGGCCGAACCCGCGTCTTGCCAGAACGTGCGCATGGGCGTGGTCAACTGGACCGACGTGATCGCCACCAGTGCCATGACCCAGGTGCTGCTCGACGGCCTCGGCTACAGCACCAAACAAACCAGCGCGTCCCAGCAAATCATCTTCGCCGGGATCCGCGACCAGCGTCTGGACTTGTTCCTCGGCTACTGGAATCCGTTGATGACCCAGACCATCACCCCGTTCGTCGATGCCAATCAGGTCAAAGTCCTCGACGCACCGAGCCTCAAAGACGCCCGCGCCACCCTCGCCGTGCCGACCTATCTGGCCGACAAGGGCCTGAAGACGTTCGCCGACATCGCCAAATTCGAGAAAGAGCTGGGCGGCAAGATCTACGGCATCGAGCCGGGTTCGGGCGCCAATACCCAAATCAAGGCAATGATCACAAAAAACCAGTTCGGCCTCGGCAAGTTCCAGTTGGTCGAGTCCAGCGAGGCCGGCATGCTTGCCGCCGTCGATCGCGCCGTGCGCCGCAAAGAGGCCGTGGTGTTCTTTGGCTGGGCGCCGCACCCGATGAACGTCAACGTCAAGATGACCTACCTCACCGGCAGCGACGACGCGCTCGGCCCGAACGAAGGCATGGCCACGGTGTGGACGGTCACCGCACCGAAATACGCCGAGCAATGTCCGAACATCGGTCGCCTGCTGAGCAACCTGACGTTCACCGCCGAAGACGAGAGCCGGATGATGCAGCCGCTGCTCGATCACAAGGACGCCTTTGAGTCGGCCAGGCAATGGCTCAAGGATCACCCGCAAGACAAACAGCGCTGGCTCGAAGGTGTGACCACTTTCGACGGCAAACCAGCCGCTGAAAACCTGCAACTGACCAGCCAATAACCCACCACTGAATCATCGCTTCGCAGTCCGGCAAGGGCTGCGAACAGACCCATCACGCCTGAAGGAAACCGCCTCATGAACCACGACGTCATCATCACCTGCGCACTTACCGGTGCTGGCGACACGACCGCCAAGAGCCCCCACGTGCCGGTCACCCCGAAACAGATCGCCGCAGCCGCCGTAGAAGCGGCCAAGGCCGGCGCCACCGTTGTGCACTGCCATGTGCGCGATCCACAGACCGGCAAGTTCAGCCGTGACGTGGCGCTGTACCGCGAAGTGGTGGAGCGCATCCGCGAGGCGGACGTCGACATCATCGTCAACCTCACCGCCGGCATGGGCGGCGACCTGGAGATCGGCGCTGGCGAGAATCCGATGGAGTTCGGCCCGAACACCGATCTGGTCGGCCCGCTGACGCGCCTGGCTCACGTTGAAGCATTGCTGCCGGAAATCTGCACCCTCGATTGCGGCACCCTCAACTTCGGCGATGGCGACACCATTTACGTTTCGACCCCGGCTCAGCTGCGGGCAGGCGCCAAGCGCATTACCGAGCTGGGCGTGAAAGCGGAACTGGAAATTTTCGACACCGGTCACCTGTGGTTCGCCAAGCAGATGATCAAGGAAGGCTTGCTCGACAACCCGTTGTTCCAGCTGTGCCTGGGCATCCCGTGGGGCGCGCCGGCCGACACCACCACCATGAAAGCCATGGTCGACAACCTGCCGGCGGACGCGGTGTGGGCCGGGTTTGGTATCGGCCGCATGCAGATGCCGATGGCCGCGCAAGCAGTGTTGCTCGGCGGCAACGTTCGGGTCGGCCTGGAAGACAACCTGTGGCTGGACAAGGGCGTGCTGGCGACCAACGGTCAATTGGTCGAACGCGCCACCGAGATCCTCAGCCGCCTCGGTGCCCGGGTACTGACCCCGGCGGAAGGCCGCAAGAAGATGGGCCTGACCCAGCGCGGCTGAACCTCACCCTTTCTCCCCTGTGAACATAAATTTTGTGGTGAGGGGATTTATCCCCGATGGGTGGCGAAGCCGCCCCAAAACCTGACAACCCGGGGCATCAGATAGACCGAGGGTGCTGGTTTTACGACTGCTTCGCAGCCGATCGGGGCGGTGCGACGTTTCGCTAAATCCCCTCGCCACAAGAACAGAGTTTCCACAGGGATCACCGAACTCTCTCAGGAAATCGCCATGAGCTTTATCACCGAAATCAAAACCTTCGCCGCGTTGGGCAGCGGTGTCATCGGCAGCGGCTGGGTTGCCCGCGCCCTCGCCCACGGCCTCGATGTGGTGGCCTGGGACCCGGCGCCCGGCGCTGAAGCGGCACTGCGCAAACGCGTGGCCAATGCCTGGGGCGCACTGGAGAAAAGCGGCCTGGCGCCGGGCGCATCCCAAGATCGCCTGCGTTTTGTCGCGACCATCGAAGAATGCGTGTGCGATGCCGATTTCATTCAGGAAAGCGCCCCGGAACGCCTGGAACTGAAACTGGAACTGCACAGCAAAATCAGCGCAGCGGCCAAGCCCAATGCTTTGATTGGATCGAGTACTTCGGGCCTGTTGCCGAGTGAGTTTTACGAGAGTTCGACGCACCCGGAACGCTGTGTGGTCGGTCATCCGTTCAACCCGGTTTACCTCCTGCCGCTAGTCGAAGTGGTCGGTGGCAAAAACACCGCGCCCGAAGCCGTGCAAGCGGCGATGAAAGTCTACGAATCCCTCGGCATGCGTCCGCTGCATGTGCGCAAGGAAGTTCCGGGCTTCATCGCCGACCGCTTGCTCGAAGCGCTGTGGCGCGAGGCGCTACACCTGGTCAACGATGGCGTGGCGACTACCGGCGAGATCGACGATGCGATCCGTTTTGGCGCCGGTTTGCGCTGGTCGTTCATGGGCACTTTCCTGACTTACACCCTGGCGGGTGGCGATGCCGGCATGCGCCACTTCATGTCGCAATTCGGCCCGGCGTTGCAGTTGCCGTGGACGTATCTGCCGGCGCCGGAGTTGACCGACAAGTTGATCGATGACGTGGTGGATGGCACCAGTGAACAGCTTGGCGAGCGCAGCATTTCGGCGCTGGAGCGCTATCGTGATGATTGTTTGCTGGCGGTGCTTGAGGCGGTGAAAGCTACCAAGGAGAAGCATGGGATGAGTTTCAGCGAGTGATGCGTCCGCTTCAAACCGCTGCCCTCACCCTAGCCCTCTCCCGGGGGGAGAGGGGACTGACCGAGGTGAATGTTCGAGCTACGCCGACCTGAAAATATCGAGCCGAACTCAAGGTCTGAACAGCCCCCGATCAGCTCCCTCTCCCCCTCGCCCCCTTGGGGGCGGTCCGACGTTTCGGGAGGGCTGGGGTGAGGGGGTAGCTCTTGATCCTAACGACCCGTCACCTGCCGGAACCCAATCATGCCCGTCCTTACTACCTACCAAACCACAATCATCCCCGACTGGGTCGACTACAACGGCCACCTGCGCGATGCCTTCTACCTGCTGATCTTCAGCTACGCCACCGACGCCCTGATGGACCGTCTCGGCATGGACAGCAACAACCGCGAAGCCAGCGGCAACTCGCTGTTCACCCTCGAACTGCACCTCAATTACCTGCATGAAGTGAAGCTCGACACCGACGTCGAAGTGCGCACGCAAATCATCGGCCACGACAGCAAGCGCCTGCACCTTTATCACAGCCTGCATAAGGTCGGAGAAGACCAGGAACTGGCCGGCAACGAACAAATGCTGCTCCACGTCGACCTTGCCGGCCCGCGTTCGGCGCCGTTCAGTGCCGACATCCTGAGCCGCCTGCAAGCCATCGTCGCCGAGCAGACCGACCTGCCCGCCCCCGCTTACATCGGCCGCGTCATCGCCCTGCCACCCGCCCGGTAAATCCCAATCGCAAGGAGCCGCCATGAACACCGCTGCCGCTGTTGCCGACTTCCGTACTTATCCGTTGATCAGCGCGCTGAGTGGCGTGCAGAGCCTGGCGGATCGCGTTTCGATTGCCTGGGCCGATGGCCGCATCAGCCCGTTTCATCATGTCTGGTTGCGGGATAACTGCCCGTGTGAACAGTGCGTCTACAACGTCACTCGCGAACAGCTTTTCGAGATTGTCGATGCGGCACAGGATCTGGCCCCCGTTGCTGCGTATATCGATACCGGAGGCTGCCTGCGCATCGACTGGCAGGACGGCCATCTCAGCCGTTTCGATCCGGGCTGGCTGCGGGCGCATGCCTATGACGACGAATCCCGCGCCGAACGCCTGGCCGCCAAACCCAAGCCTTACCTGTGGCACAACGACTTGCAGTTGCCGGTCTTCGATTACTTGGCGCTGATGAACGACAACGCAGCTTTGCTGCAATGGCTGCTCGCCGTGCGTGATATTGGTCTGACTCAGGTGCGCGGCGTACCCACCGAAACCGGTTCGCTGAAACCCATTGCGCAACGCATTTCCTTCATCCGCGAAAGCAATTTCGGCGTGCTGTTCAACGTGCAATCCAAGGCCAACGCCGACAGCAACGCCTACACCGCTTTCAACCTGCCATTGCACACGGATCTGCCAACCCGAGAGCTGCAACCGGGGCTGCAATTTCTGCATTGTCTGGTGAATGACGCTGAGGGTGGCGAGAGCATTTTTGTCGACGGGTTTGCGATTGCCGATGCCTTGCGCCAGGAAGACTCTGCGTCATTTCAGGCGCTGTGCGAGATCCCGGTAGAGTTTCGCAACAAGGATCGTCATAGCGACTATCGCTATCTGGCGCCGATCATTGCGCTGGATGCGCTGGGCCGGGTCGCGGAGATTCGCATGGCGAATTTTCTGCGCGGCGCGTTCGAGACGTCGGTGGAACAGATGCCGGTGTTGTATCGGGCTTATCGGCGGTTTATCGCGATGACGCGGGAGCCGCGTTTTCGCTTGATGCAGCGGCTTAGCCCAGGTGAGTTGTGGTGTTTTGATAATCGCCGCACGTTGCACGCGCGCAATGCGTTTGACCCAAGCACCGGGGCGCGGCACTTTCAGGGCGGTTACATCGACCGGGATGAGTTGTTGTCGCGCATCCTGGTGTTGCAACGCTAGATCGCAAAAAAAAGCCCCGATACCAGCCGTGACAGGATCGGGGCAGAGGGTACTGTTGAGGAGCTGCCGTGCGAGGGTGACCAAACCTTCGTGTTGCAAGCTGAGGTCAGTGTGCCCACTCCCCTTTACGACGAGTTAGCCGAAAACGACCTGTTCATAGCAGTCGCGGCCACTGCGACAAATCGCCCTTGCCGTCCCTCCCCTTGCCTACCAGAATCGAGCCACGACCTCCGTTGCCGAAGAAGGATTCGCCTCATGATGTATGCCGATTTGATCGATCAGGAAGACCTGTTGGGCCAGCTCAAGGCATTGGGATTTCAAGTGCCGAGCGGCTCCACGGCGGAGCAGGCTTGTGAGTGTGCGGTGCGTGGCCTGGATAACGTTCGCGCGTTTGAACTGCGCAAGATGGTCAAGGACATGTACACCAGCGGCGCGAGCATTCAGCCGGCGGTGCGTCAGGCCATCGATAAGCAGTTGTTGCCGGCATTGGCGCAGTACCAACAGACACATAGCGCCTGACGGGCCGTCATCGCTGGCAAGCCAGCTCCCACAGGGATTTGTGATGAACACACAATTTGTGTCCGACACAGATCCTGTGGGAGCTGGCTTGCCAGCGATAGCATCACCTCGGTTTACAGCCTTACGCTGGCAAACGTCGACTCGTTCCGCGCCTGGCTCAACGCCGACATCGGCCCCGACAACGGCGACATCACGATCGCCTGCGGCAGCGGCAGCATCGCCACTTGCTGTGTCGTATTGGAACCCACGCGCTCGTCACGCGGCGGAATGCCGAAGTATTCGCGGTAGCACTTGGAGAAGTGCGGCGTCGACACGAAACCACACACCGAAGCCACTTCGATGATCGACATCGGCGTCTGCTTGAGCAGTTGCCGGGCGCGGATCAGACGCAGCTTGAGGTAGTAGCGTGACGGCGAGCAGTGCAGGTACTTCTGGAACAGGCGCTCAAGCTGTCGACGCGACACGGCGACGTACACCGCCAGTTCGTCGAGGTCGATCGGCTCTTCCAGATTCGCTTCCATCAACGCGACGATTTCCTGCAACTTCGGCTGGTTGGTGCCGAGCATGTGCTTGAGCGGCACGCGCTGGTGATCCTGCTCGTTGCGGATGCGCTCGTAGACGAACATCTCCGAGATTGCGGCGGACAGTTCACGGCCGTGATCGCGGCTGATCAGGTGCAGCATCATGTCCAGCGGCGCGGTGCCGCCGGAGCTGGTGAACCGGTTACGGTCGAGGGTGAACAGGCGAGTGCTCATCGCCACGCGCGGGAAAGCTTCCTGCATCGCCGCCAGACATTCCCAGTGCACGCTGCAATCGAAACCGTCGAGCAGGCCGGCACAGGCCAGCGCCCAACTGCCGGTGCACACGGCGCCGAGACGCTTCGACTGCCGCGCCTGGCTTTGCAGCCATGAGACGTGTTCACGGGTAACAGTGCGTTGAATGCCGATGCCGCCGCAGACGATCACGGTGTCCAGGGGCGGGGCTTTGTGCATGGAGGCGTCGGGGGTTATCTGCAGACCGTCACTGGCCCACACCTGGCCGCCATCGACGGTGAGGGTGCTCCAGCGATACAGCTCGCGACCGGACAATTGGTTGGCCATGCGTAGCGGTTCTACCGCAGAGGCCAGGGAAATCAGCGTGAAATTGTCCAGCAGCAGAAAGCCGATGGATTGAGGCGCACGGTTCTGGGGTTGGGCCCCGGAGTTGAACGACGTCATCGCGGTATCTCCTCACACAAAGCGGGTGATGGCCTCAGGCGGAGGCTCTTGTTATTGCCGCGTACTCATGCGGGAGACGGGCTTTGTTATGACAGAGCAATTGCCATGCCTAAAATTGAATGAGCGTTCAATAACTCCTGAAAACGACGTCGCGACGTGTCTATTCGAGACGTCCGACGAAAGGTATTTCGAAGTGCCATCAGCGATGGCGAAAGCCCTGCCCCGTAGCCTGTGAGCAAATCGGTAGCACTTGTGGGAACTGGCCTGCGCGCAGTTGGTGGGGAGTGTCACCCAAGGCACGGGTGACGGACGGTAGGAGGGGCGAATCAGGTGATGGAACTGGGAAATACTCTTATCTGATTGCGACGCGCTAAAAGGTGGCGCTTGCGGTTATGTGTGTTCACTTACCGAGCAGTTTTGACTGGTCCAGGCCCTGCAGCAATTTCAAATCAAACATGGATCCCTGTGGTGAGGGGATTTATCCTCGACCGGCTGCGTAGCGGCCGTAAATCCATTCACCAAGGTGTGTCAGGCAGAACTTGATTTCAGGATTTGGGGCTGCTTCGCAGCCCATCGGGGATAAATCCCCTCGCCACAGGACACCTCTGTTTCAGCACTCAACTGCGCTCACCGCCAACCCACCCCGCGACGTCTCTTTATATTTGTCATGCATGTCGGCGCCGGTATCACGCATGGTGCGGATCACTCTATCGAGCGAGATGAAATGCTGACCATCCCCGCGCAAGGCCATCTGCGCCGCATTGATCGCTTTCACCGCCGCAATCGCGTTGCGCTCGATGCACGGCACTTGCACCAGCCCGCCCACCGGATCGCAGGTCAGGCCAAGGTTATGTTCCAGGCCGATTTCCGCTGCGTTGCATAATTGCTCGGGCGTGGCGCCAAGAATCTCCGCCAGCCCCGCCGCCGCCATCGCGCAGGCTGAGCCGACCTCGCCCTGACAACCGACTTCGGCGCCGGAGATCGAAGCATTCTTCTTGCACAGAATCCCCACCGCCGCCGCGCCCAGCAAGTAATCGACCACGTTGGCGTCAGTCACCGCTTCGCTGAACTTCATAAAGTA
The DNA here is from genome assembly GCF_044743385.1 of Pseudomonas sp. NPDC087639. NCBI lineage: Bacteria > Pseudomonadati > Pseudomonadota > Gammaproteobacteria > Pseudomonadales > Pseudomonadaceae > Pseudomonas > Pseudomonas sp. NPDC087639. The sequence continues at coordinate 34,417 of NZ_JBIUWI010000055.1, forward strand.
GTGCAACACCGCCGGGATGATCCCCGCCGCTCCATTGGTCGGTGCCGTGACCATGCGCCCACCGGCGGCGTTCTCTTCGTTGACGGCGAGGGCAAACAGGTTGACCCACTCCATCGCACTCAGGGTCGAGCCGATCACATTGGGCTTGTTCAACTCTTGCAGACTGCGATGCAACTTCGCTGCGCGCCGCCGCACATTCAAACCACCGGGCAGAATGCCCTCGTGTTTCAGGCCCTGCTCGACGCAATCCTGCATCGCCCGCCACAGCGTCATCAGCCCAGCGCGTATCTCTTCTTCACTGCGCCAGACCTTTTCGTTGGCCATCATCAATTCGGCGACGCGCAGGTTGTTCTTTTTGCACAGTTCCAGCAGCTCGACGGCGCTGGAAAAGTCATAAGGCAACTCGGTGCGATCCAGATCGACCACACCGCTGGACGCCTGCGCTTCATCCACCACAAACCCGCCGCCGACTGAATAGTAGGTGTCGCGATGCAGTTCACCGTGATCGCCTTCGGCAACCAGGGTCATGGCGTTGGGGTGGAATGGCAGGTTTTCGTCAATCAGGCGCATGTCGCGAGCCCAGACAAACGGTACCGACAGGCGACCATCCAAGAGCAGGGTGTGAGTTTCGCGCAAGGCCTGGATGCGCGGGCCGATCTGCGACGGGTCGATTGCGTCCGGCCACTCGCCCATCAGGCCCATGATCACTGCGTTGTCGCTGCCGTGACCGATGCCGGTGGCCGACAGTGAACCGAAAAGTTGCACTTCGATGCGGCGCACGTGCTCCAACTGGTGCTTGCTGCGCAGCGACTCGACAAACAATGCCGCGGCGCGCATCGGCCCGACGGTGTGAGAACTGGAAGGGCCGATGCCGATTTTGAACAGGTCGAAAACGCTGATAGCCATTGCTGCAGAGCTCCTGAGGATGCCGGTCCGGGGCGTGAAACGCCCACTGGCGGAGCTGCTACGCTCAAGCTGCGATCCGCCGGAATGCCGGCATCATCAGGCTTTTGTCGGGTCGCACGGCGTCTGACACCGACGCACTCATGCCCACTAACGCCGTAGCGCTTTCGTCCCCGGTTTTCGCCGTTTTTATGCGGTTCAGATGGCCAAACGGGGCTGAAAAAAGCTGTAAACGACGTCACTGACACTGGATGCGACCATCCCTGTACTGGATACGACGCCCCCTGTAGGCGTCAGATTTTCACTGGTACATGATCGTTATGACTCGATTGCAAGGCGCCGTGGTAGAGCTGTCTCCAGAACGCCATCCAACCGCAACCTATAAGTGCGGTGGTCCACAGTCGGAACACTGCCAAAAAAAACACCAAGGAGTCCATCCATGAAAGGTTCCCCGTCGTTGTTGTTGGCCGCCATGCTGAGTCTGCCGTTACTGGCTCAAGCCGCAGAACCGGCGCAGTGCAGTACCGTTAACTTCTCCGATGTCGGCTGGACCGACATCACCGCCACCACCGCAACCACCTCCGTTGTTCTCAACGCCCTCGGCTACAAGACCAAGACCACCATGATCTCCGTGCCTGTGACATACAAGTCGCTGGCCGACGGCAAGAACATGGACGTGTTCCTCGGCAACTGGATGCCGACCATGGAAAACGACATCAAGGCCTACCGCGAAGCCGGCACCGTGGAAACCGTGCGCACCAACCTCACGGGCGCCAAGTACACGCTCGCCGTGCCGCAAGCCCTGTACGACAAAGGTCTGCATGACTTCGCCGACATCGCCAAATTCAAGAAAGAACTCGACGGCAAGATCTACGGCATCGAGCCTGGCAACGACGGCAACCGTCTGATCCAGAGCATGATCGACAAAGACGCCTTCGGCCTGAAAACCGCCGGTTTCAAAGTCGTCGAATCCTCCGAAGCGGGCATGCTCTCGCAGGTTGACCGTGCTTCTCGGCGTGGCACCGAAGTGGTGTTCCTCGGCTGGGCGCCGCACCCGATGAACAAGCGCTTCAAGATCCAGTACCTGACTGGTGGTGACGAATTCTTCGGCCCTGATTTCGGTGCCGCAACTGTGGCGACCAACACCCGCAAGGGCTACGCCACCGAGTGCAGCAACGTCGGCCAGTTGCTGAAGAACCTGGAGTTCACCGTCGACATGGAAAGTGAACTGATGGGCAACATCCTCGACGACAAGATGAAGCCTGACGCGGCCGCCAAGGCCTGGCTGAAAAAGAATCCACAAGTGCTCGATACCTGGCTCGCTGGCGTGACCACCATTGACGGTAAACCTGGCCTGGAGGCCGTGAAAGCCAAGATTGCTCAGTAATCGCTTATGCCGGACGGCTCCGGCCGTCCGGGCTGTTTATTTCCTTGCATGCGGACGTTCACTACCATGCTGATTGATCAGAAAATACCTTTAGGCCAGTACATCGCGGGCTTCGTTGAATGGTTGACGCAACACGGCGCCAACACCTTCGACGCCATCGCCGTGACGCTGGAAACGATGATCCACGGCGTGACGTTTGCGCTCACCTGGTTCAACCCTTTCGTCTTGATCGGCCTCATTGCCCTCCTCGCCCATTTCATCCAGCGCAAATGGGGGCTGACTGTTTTTGTGATTGCGTCCTTTCTGCTGATCCTCAATCTGGGCTACTGGCAGGAAACCATGGAAACCCTCGCCCAGGTCATGTTCGCGACCCTGGTCTGCGTGGTCATCGGCGTGCCGTTGGGCATCGTCGCCGCGCACAAACCGATGTTCTACACAGTGATGCGTCCGGTACTCGATCTGATGCAGACCGTACCGACCTTCGTTTACCTCATTCCTACCCTGACCCTCTTCGGGCTGGGTGTGGTGCCAGGCCTGATCTCCACGGTGGTGTTCGCCATCGCTGCGCCGATCCGCCTGACCTACCTGGGCATCCGCGATGTCCCACAAGAACTGATGGACGCCGGCAAGGCCTTCGGCTGCTCGCGTCGCCAATTGCTCTCACGGATCGAACTGCCTCACGCCATGCCGGGCATCGCGGCGGGCATCACCCTGTGCTGCCGGCTGTCGGGGTCGAGGGGGGTGCT
>NZ_JBIUWI010000056.1:0-21749 GCF_044743385.1 Pseudomonas sp. NPDC087639
ATCATCTCCAGCAGACGCTCGCCGGTGAACGGGTCACCGTCATGCCTCCAGGCGAGGTCCACCAGATCGGTGGGATAGCAGCTGATATCGATGATCATTGAAGTCGATCTCCTGATAGCGGGGAAGGGAGCCTTGCGGCTCTCGGCATCCACGTCCCGGGTAATCGGCCATTTCTATGCGCAAGACACGCGCATTCCCTCGCCTGGTTGCATCCGGCCCGGGTGGGTGGCTGCTGGAGGCGAGTATTGGAAAGGGGGGAGGGGTTCGTACAATATTAATTGGGCGCGGTGGTGATACTTGGGCGATATGGTTTTGGTTTTTGTGGTGATTGTCCGAACCCTTCGCGAGCAGGCTCGCTCCCACAGGGGGATTGCATTCCAACTGGAGAAATGCGGTCAAACTGTGGGAGCGAGCCTGCTCGCGAAAGCGTCAGTGGTGTGTATGCAAAGCCAACTGCTTGATCACTTCAACCACCGGCCCAACCCGCTCGGCTTGCCCATGCGGCCACACCGCATACAGGTTGTAATGCGCCGCAATCTGCGCCTCGTTCAACGCCACTAACCGCCCATTGCGCAATGCATCGGCAGCCAATAATCCCCGCACCAGTCCGGCACCCACACCCGCCTCGGCGGCGGCAATCAGATTGGCCGCATTATCAAACACCACCCGCGCCGGGGGTTCTACCGGAGGCATCCCGGCCGCATCCAGCCACGGAATCCATGAGCGCCGCGTATACCCCAACAACGGCAATTCCAGCACCTGCGCCGGACTCAATGGCAACTGCAACCCATAGCGCTCCAGCAGCTCGGGAGAGGCCACCGCCAACACCCGATCGCCACAGATCTGGGTCATCTCGCAGTCATCCCAATCGCCATAGCCATAACGCAGCGCCAGATCGACCCGCTCGAACGTGCTGCGATCACTGCGCGGCATCGACAGCAACGTCACCTCGTAATCCGGCAAGCCATCGAGCAGTTGTGGCAAACGCGGATTGAGCCAGCTCTGCGCCAGTTCACTGTCGACATCCAGCGTCAGACGTTGCGCCACGCTGCGATTTTTCACCGAGGACAGTGCCCGATCAATCTGCGCCAGACCATCCGACAGCACGCTGGCAAACAACTGCCCGGCATCGGTGAGATTGCTGCCGCCACCTTCACGCACGAACAACGGCTGGCCGATGAAATCTTCCAGCGCGCGGATCTGCTGGCTGATAGCGCTATGAGTCAGGTCGAGCTTGCGCGCAGCGCTGGAGAAACTGCCGCTGCGCGCTGCGTGGATAAACGCGCTCATGGACTGCACCGACGGGTATCGCTTGTACATGTTGTTAGTCCTGCTTACACCGGTTGGCAGAAATCGTCGCTGGCCGCGTTTTGCCAAGGGTTCCAATAATCGGTCACCAGGCCCGCACAAAGACGGGCCGCTCTTTTGGAGCCTGACAATGATTGCATTCACGGTTAACGGCGAACGACGTGAGCTGGATGAGGCGTCCCCCTCCATGCCCTTGTTATGGGTACTGCGTGATCAACTGAAACTCACCGGCACCAAGTTCGGTTGCGGCATGGGCCTTTGCGGTGCCTGCACCGTGCATCTGGACGGTGTCGCGGTACGTTCCTGCCAAATGCCAGTGGCCGCCGTCGCGGGCCACAGCATCACCACCATCGAAGGTTTGTCGCCAACAGAAAACCATCCGCTGCAACTGGCCTGGGTCGCCGAAGATGTGCCGCAATGCGGCTACTGTCAATCGGGGCAGATCATGTCCGCGGCCGCGCTGCTCAACACCGGCGCGGCGGTGACTGACGATTCGATCCGCAACGCGATGTCCGGGAATATCTGCCGCTGCGGCACTTACGGGCGGATCAACAAAGCGATCAAACGCGCGGCGAATGCGCCGAAGGAGGCGTGATGAGCCTCATCGACGATCGCGGTATCGAACTGCCGCGCCGGGTATTTCTCAAGCAAGCCGTCACCGTGGCTTCAGGTTTGGCGATTGCCCTGTATCTGCCGTCCGGCATCGCCGCCACTGATCCGAAAGCACCAGCCCCTGCCCGCGAATTCGAACCCAATGCCTGGGTGCGTGTACTCCCTGACGGCACGGTGAAACTGGTGGTGCACAAGCACGATTCCGGTACCGGCACGCAAACGGCGCTGGCCGCGTGCGTGGCCGAGGAACTGGACGTCAACCCGATGACCGTGCAGGTGATCACCCCTGAGGATCCGTTTTTCGAAACCTACATTCATCCGGTCTGGAAGGTGTTCTCGACCGGCGGCAGTACCAGTGTGTCGCTGGAATACGACCGTTTGCGCATGGCCGGTGCCACGGCGCGGGTGTTGTTGATCATGGCTGCGGCCAAACAGTGGAAAGTCAGCCCCGACAGTTGCGCCACCGAAGAAGGCCGGGTCGTCCATCCATCGAGCCAACGCAGCCTCGGTTACGGCGAACTGGTTGGCGTGGCGGCGCACCTGCCGGCGCCGGCCAACGTCAAACTGAAGGATCCGGCGCAATTCAAATACATCGGCAAACTGCGGCATAAACGTGATGCCGCAGCCAAGGTCTGCGGACGCTTCAAATACAGCATTGACGTGCAATTGCCGGGGATGCTGGTGGCGGTGATTCAACGCGCCCCGGTGGTTGGATCGAAGGTGATCAGCGTGGATTCGGTGGCCGCTTTGCAGGTGCCGGGTGTGCGCAAGGTGATCGCGATTCCGGGGCGGCCCGATGTGCTCGGCGGCAATCTGGAAGGCGTCGCCGTGCTGGCGGAAACGTTCTGGGCGGCTCAGCAGGGGCGCAATGTGCTGGAGATCAAATGGAGTGATTCGCCACTGGCCGGGTTCGACAGCGACCAGTTGTTCAGCGCTCAGGCCAAAGCCATCGGCGATCCCAAAGCACAAACCGTCAAAGCCATGACCCACGGCGATGTCAGCGGACAATGGGCGGGCGCTGCGAAGCTGATCGAAGCCGATTACACCATGCCTTACAAGGTGCAAAACCCGCTGGAGCCGATCTGTATCACGGCGCAGGTCAAGGACAATGCGATCACGTATTGGGGCGGTGTGCAGGTGCCGTCCTCGGCGCTGGAAGCGGCGAAAACCGTGTGCGGTATCGACAAGGCTAATGTCACCATCAACGAGTTCGTATCCGGTGGCAGCTTCGGCGCACGGGAGGCCAAGTACTGGTTGTTTGAAGTGGCGTATCTGGCGCAGCAAACCGGTGTGCCAGTGAAGTTGCTCAACAGCCGCGAAGATGAAATGCACGCGCTGTTCTATCACCCGGCCACGCTGCATCGGGTCAAAGGCGCGCTCGACGCCCAGGGCAAACTCACTGCGCTGCAACTGCACGCGGTGTCGCCCGCCTCGCCGGAGCAGTGGGAACCGGGTTACTTCGAGCGCCCGGATCACATGGATTACAGCACCACCGAAGCAATCACCGCATGGGACTTCGCCTATCGTGCGCCGCATCTGGATTTGAACTGGGTCAAGCACGAAAGCGGCGTGCCCAGTGGCTGGTATCGCTCGGTGAGTTTCATTCCCAACGTGTTCGCCGTGGAGGGCTTCATGGACGAACTGGCCCATGCGGCGGGTGCCGATCCGCTCGCATTCCGCCTGGCCCATATGCAGGAGCGACCACGCCATGTGGCGGTGCTCAAGCAAGCCGCCGAGCGCGCCGGATGGGGCCAACCGCTGCCTCCGGGCACGGCGCTGGGGATCGCCACCAATCAGGGTTACACCAGTTTTATCGCGGTGGTGGCGAGGGTTGCCACGGTCGATGGCAAGGCCAAAGTCGAGAGGCTCACCTGCGTGGTCGATTGCGGTCTGGCAGTGTCGCCGGGCGGCGTCGAGGAGCAGATCTATGGTGGGCTGATGTGGGGTTTGGGCCATGCGTTGTTCGACCGGCTCGATATCAAACAGGGCAGAGTGATGCAGAGCAATTTCCACGACTACCGCGTGGCGCGCATGTCCGACATGCCCGCAACCGATATCGTCGTGCTCGATGGCGAACCGAGCAAACCCGGCGGCATCGGTGAGCTGGGCAGTCCGTCGGTGGTGCCGGCCATCGCCAACGCGTTGTTCGCGCTGACCGGTGTGCGTCAGCGCTCGACGCCGTTGAGCCTGGGGTAAGCCGCCATGGACCTGCGTCTACTGCGCTATTTCATGGCTTTGGCTGATGAGTTGCACTTCGGGCGTGCCGCCGAACGCCTGCATATCTGCCAGCCGCCGCTGAGCCAGCAGATTCGCTTGCTGGAGGAGGAACTGGGCACGCCGCTGTTCGAGCGCAGTCATCATCGGGTCGAGCTGACAGCGGCGGGGCAGATGCTCAAGGAGCAGGCGCCGCTGGTCTTCGAACAGCTTGAGCGGGCGCTGGATCTGACCCGCCAGACCGGGCGTGGGCAAGTCGGCGAACTGGAAATCGGCATGATCAGTTCAGTGATGGTCGGTGTGCTGCCCAAAGCCCTGCACCTGTTCCGCGAGCGTTATCCGCAGGTCATCTGGCGCTTGCACGAGATGACCCCGGCGGCGCAGGTCAAGGCGTTGAAGGAGAAACGCATCGATGCCTGTGTATTTCGCGTCGGCTATGACGATCCGTTGTTGCGCAATGAATTGCTGATCTACGAACCGATTCATGTGGTCATGCCGGCAGATCATCCGCTGGCCAGCCTAGAGGTGCTGGCCCCGGCGGATCTGGCGCAGGAACCGTTTGTGGCGCTGGAGTTGAAGCAGTCGCGGTTTGCCCACTTCCTTTATCAGTGCTGCATTCAGGCCGGGTTCACCCCGCAGATTCGCCAGCAGGTGATCGAAGTGCAGACGTTGCTCAGTCTGGTGCGCGCGGGATTCGGCGTGGCGCTATTGCCGGCCTCGATCGAGCAGTTGGCGCCGGCGGGGCTGGTGTTTCGGCGGCTGACCCCGGCGCTGCCGGAAGTGCCGCTGTACGCCACTTATCGTGCGGACGATGCTTCCCCGGTCCTCAAACTCTTTCTCGATACCTTGCGTGAGTTGGTGGACGAGTCAGACCGACGCTAATCCCCTTGTGGGAGCGAGCCTGCTCGCGAATGCGCTATTTCATTCAAATAATTTGTTGGTTGACACAACGCCTTCGCGAGCAGGCTCGCTCCCACAGGAGATTGTGGTGCGGGATTTTATGCCCGGCACGATCACGCACGGCTGCGGTCGTACTCTTCACATGGCCATATCACTTGTGGAGATCCAATGAGCCAGGAAGTCCTGACCCGCGAAACCAATCGTCGCCAGTTGCAGCAGATCATCGCCGGGCTGTCGGATGGTGTGATTCTGCTTGAGCTGGATCAGAGCATTCTCTGGGCCAACGAAGCGGCGCTGGCCATGCACGGCGTCAGCCGTATCGGTGAGCTGGGCGCTAACGCCGACGAATACGCCAAGCGTTTCAGCCTGCGGTATCGCAACAATCACATGGTGCCACCGGAGAACTATCCGATCAGCCGAGTGGCGCGCTGCGAAGCCTTCAGCGACGTGCTGATCGAGGTGTTCGCCGTGGATGACCCGGAGCGTGTCTGGGTTCACAGCGTGCGCAGCATGGTGCTGACCGATCGCGAGGGTCAGCCCGAGTCGCTGGTGCTGATCATGAGCGACGTCACCGATTGGGCCAACGCCGAACACCGCTTTGAAAAGACTTTCAATGCCAACCCCGCACCGGCAGTGATCTGCCGTCTTAGCGACCTGCGCTACATCAAGGTCAATCCGGGGTTTCTGGAAATGACCGGTTATACCCGCGATCAGGTGATCGGTACCTCGGCGTATGAAATCGACATTCTTGAACAGGCCGAACAAAAGGATTTGGCCATTCAGCGTCTGCGTGATGTGGCGACGATTCCTCAGATGCAGGCCGAATTGCGCCTGCCCGATGGCGGCAGCAAACAAGTGATCGTCGCCGGGCAACCGCTGTTGCTTAACGATGAGCAGTGCATGCTGTTTTCCTTCGTCGACATGGAGTTGCGGCACAAGGCGGAAGTGGCGCTGCGTCAAAGCGAAGAGCGATTTGCCAAGGCGTTCCGCCTGACCCCGGTACCGATTGTGGTTTGTAGCGCCGATGAGCAGCGGGTACTCGACGTCAATCAGGCGTTCCTCGATACGCTGGCCTATGACAGCGACGACGTGCTGGGCAAAACCGTGACGCAGCTGGAGTTTATCGACGACAGCGGGGCGCGTGCACGGTTGCTGACGGCGCTGGAAAAGAACGGTCGGATTGATCGGGTCGACGTGCGGGTGCGCAAGCGGGATGCCGATCTGCTGGAGTGCGCGGTGTCTGCTGACACGGTCAATATTCAGGATATGCCGTGCTATCTGCTGGTGCTGATGGACATCACCGAGCGCAAGCGTACCGAGCTTGAGCTGGTCGCGGCGATTGAAGAGGTGATGAAAGACGCTTCGTGGTTCAGTCGCACGTTGATCGAGAAACTGGCCAATGTTAAGAGGGTCAACTCGCCACAATTGCCGAGTATGTCATTCACAGATTTGACGGCGCGTGAGCGCGATGTGCTGGGCTTGATCTGCGAGGGGCTGGCGGATAAGGAGATTGCGGCGCGGTTGAAACTGGCGCCGAACACCGTGCGCAATCATGTGGCAACGGTGTATTCCAAGCTGGATGTGCACAGCCGCAGCGAGGCGATTGTCTGGGCGCGGGAGCGGGGTTTGTTTTCCGGCGGGGGGAACAAGGGACAGCGATAGGGTGCAAATGCACTAGTTCAATCGGTGCAAATTAGTGTGTTGGTGTTAAGGGGCTGTTCTTAGTCTGTTGGGGTGCGATACGAGTCTTTTCTGGCTTGGGATCGTGTCCCTTCGAAATGGCTTAAGGAACAGTTTCAATGATGAATCTTGCGCAGTTGCGTGCGCGACTGGAGCAGAGTTTTTCGCCGCTTGCCTGTGATTGTTCCGTGGATGGGGATCATTCGCTGACGGTGAAGCTCTATCATCCGGTGTCAGGGCAGGTGGATCTGGTGATCAGTGGGCTGAAGCTCAAAGCATTGCGTACGCCGGAGTCGGTGGACGCGTTGATTGAGGAGTTGCGGTATGAGTTGGAGAGCAATTCTTTGCGCGCATCGACTGACACTGATTTGGCTTAGATCTCTGTGGAAGCTGGCTTGCCAGCGATGTCATCGGTTTGGGCGGTGGGGTTTTTGCTGATTGAGTAGATATCCGGTTTGAGTACATATCCGTTGCTGCGGTAACGGCTGCTTAGGGTTTCGCCCTTACGGCGACTCACTTTTTTACAAGCGCCTAAAAAAGTAAGCAAAAAACGCTTTGCCCTGACGTTCGGCCCTCGCTGTGGCTCGGGTTCCCTCGCTGCGGGATTGATCCGGGGGCATCGCCTCCGGTTTGCTTCGCTGCACCTCCTCTCGATGTGTTCGACTTCGTCGAACGGTCGCTGCGCTCCCACCCCCGGATCAATCCCTCCACTCAGCCTGCCGACGGGCCTTTTAGATCAAGAGCCGTACTCGAGCTTGCGCTCATTGTGTTGAGTGGGGCGGCATGCGCCGCGTGCGGGGTGTTCTTATTTCCTTGTGGGAGCGGGCTTGGTCGCGAAGGCGGTTGCCTGGTAATCATCGCCTGAGTCCCAACGCAAAATCGACAGCCATAACACCCCGATACGTCCGGTTTACTGGCGCTTGCAAGCGTCTCGTCTATAAAGAATGAGTGGTCAGGTCTTGCGTGGCCGGTTCGGTCGCGCAAGTTGGTCTCCCATTTATCGCGGGTCGTCCTATGAACAATCTTGGGAAACGCGTGTTGCCGTTGGCTTTTCTTGCAGTTTTATTGGCCGGTTGTGCCAGTCCACCACCACCTCCACCCGTAACGCCACCTCCGCCGCCGGAGCGTACCTGCCAAGTCATCGAGAATACCGAGGTGGCCGGCGACGCTTATGTGGATGAGCAGGTGACTCGACACATCACCACCACCCGTTGCGTCACTCAATAGCACCCGAAGGGCGCAAGTCCCGGGTTGAGCGGGTTGTGCGGGTGGCTGATCTGGTCGCCACGGCGGTGTCGCCCGTGGCGGTGGCGGTGGCGGTGGCGTTGCTGGCGGGCGCGGAGTGTCTGGCCTTGCGATGGCTCTCGGTGCACTTTGGCGGGCAATTGCCGAAGGTGCTGAATGCCTGATCCAGAATTAGCAGACTCTTGTGGCGAGGGGATTTATCCCCGATGGACTGCGCAGCAGTTCCCAACTTTTAGGGACCGCTACGCGCTCCATCGGGACGGTGCGACGTTTCGCTAAATCCCCTCGCCACAGGTCAGTCTTGGGTCAGGAAAAGGGGGTCAGGACAGGAACCCACCGTCCACATTCAACGCAACACCCGTGGTATAGCTCGACGCATCACTGGCCAGATACAGCACCGCACCGGCCATTTCACTCGGATCGGCCACACGCTTGAGCGGAATCTGTGTCAGCGCCTGTTTGAGAATCGCGTCGTTCTTCACCAGTGCCGAGGCAAACTTGGTGTCGGTCAAGCCCGGCAACAGGGCGTTGCAGCGGATGCCGAACTGCGCGCATTCCTTGGCGAAGACTTTGGTCATGTTGATCACCGCCGCTTTGGTCACCGAGTAGATGCCCTGGAAGATGCCCGGCGAAATACCGTTGATCGACGCGACGTTGATGATGCTGCCGCCACCGTTTTCGCGCATCAGCTTGCCGGCTTCCACGGACATGAAGAAGTAGCCACGAATGTTCACGTCGACGGTCTTCTGGAACGCGCTCAGGTCAGTGTCCAGTACGTTGCAGAACTGCGGGTTGGTCGCGGCGTTGTTGACCAGAATGTCGAGACGGCCGAACTGTTCTTTGATCCCGGCGAACACCTGGCTGATCTGCTCCATCTCACCGATGTGGCAGGCAACTGCAGTGGCCTTGCCGCCAGCCGCGATGATCGCGTCGGCGACGTGCTGGCAGCCGTCGAGCTTGCGGCTCGAGACGATCACGTGGGCGCCTTGCTGGGCCAGCAGTTTTGCGATGGCTTCACCGATGCCACGGCTGGCGCCGGAGACGAAAGCGATTTTGCCGTCGAGGTCGAACAACTGAGTCTTGGACATAAGGGTTCCTTGGTGTGGGCCGTCAGAGGCTCGATTTCGCAATGACCTGCAAGCTCATCTGCTCCAGCAGTTTGTTCATGTGAATGAACTGCGCGAAGCGTTTGTCCTGGGTCTGGCCATGGTAGAAGCGGTAGTAGATCTGCTGCACGATGCCGGCGAGGCGGAACAGGCCGTAGGTGTAGTAGAAGTCGTAATTGTCGATCTGGATGCCCGCACGTTCGGCGTAGTAGTCGACGAACTCGCGGCGAGTCAGCATGCCCGGGGCGTGGCTCGGCTGGCGGCGCATCAGTTGCACCGGCGCCGGGTCACCGGCCTCGATCCAGTAGGCGAGGGTGTTGCCCAGGTCCATCAGCGGATCGCCGAGTGTGGTCAGCTCCCAGTCGAGCACGCCGATGATCTGCATCGGGTTGTTCGGGTCGAGGATGACGTTGTCGAAGCGGTAGTCGTTGTGGACGATGCTCGAGGTCGGATGGTCGGCCGGCATCTTGTCGTTGAGCCAGGCTTTGACCGCTTCCCAGTGCGGCGCATCCGGGGTCAGGGCTTTTTCGTAGCGTTCGCTCCAGCCTTTGATCTGGCGGGCGACGTAGCCTTCGGGTTTGCCGAGGTCACCGAGGCCACAGGCCTTGTAATCGACTCGGTGCAGTTCGACGAAACGGTCGATGAAGCTTTTGCACAGCGCTTCGGTTTTCGCTGAATCCAGACCCAGTTCCGGTGGCAGTTCCGAGCGAAGAATGATCCCGTTGACCCGCTCCATCACGTAGAACTCGGCGCCGATCACCGCTTCGTCGGTGCAGTGCACATAAGCTTTCGGGCAGTACGGGAAACCGTCGCGTAACTGATTGAGAATGCGAAATTCACGGCCCATGTCGTGGGCGGATTTGGCCTTGTGGCCGAACGGCGGCCGGCGCAGAACGAATTCCTGCTCCGGGTATTCGAGAAGGTAAGTCAGGTTCGACGCACCGCCGGGAAACTGGCTGATCGCAGGCAAGCCGGTCAGGCCCGGAATATGCGCCTTGAGGTACGGATCGATCAGGCTGGCATCGAGTTCTTCGCCAGAGCGGATACGGGTGGACTGGTCAGTAAGCGCCATGCTTATCCCTTCTGCTTATTTTGGAGGCCAGACATCATTGGCTAATCTAATGGCGCGCTACGGTGCTCACAAGCGCGGGTCGGTCTTATAGGTTAGCGTGTTGCCGGATAATCACCTTTGGGAATGTGCAGGGCGGGCCACAGCAGACTAAGGTTTAGCGGGTATGCCGTGTCCAACAAGGAGTCGGGAAATGGGCTGTCCGCAAGTCTGTGCCACTGCCACATTGCAATGCAGCTTCGGCGCCGCCCCGTCGATGCTCAATGTGCTGCCGGTCAATCGCACGCTGACTGGCGGGATGCCTGCAGCGAACATCATGGATCACATCCCCTTGGTCAATATCCTGCCGTTCGGCGTTTGCACGAGCCTGGCCAATCCGATGGTGGCCGCCGCCACGGCGGCTGCGCTGGGAGTGTTGACGCCAATGCCGTGTATTCCGGCGACGGCCACACCGTGGATTCCCGGCGGCGCACCGACGTTGTTGCTCGGGGGGATGCCGGCGATCGATGCCAACAGTACGTTGATGTGCACCTGGGCGGGGGTGATCAAGATTGTCGTGCCGGGGCAGATGCAGATGTTGATTCCCTGAGCCTTGTGTTGAATGTGACGGCCTCTTCGCGGGCAAGCCCGCTCCCACAGGGTTTCGCGGTATCAGTTCGATTGTGCGTACAGCACCGGTCACTGTGGGAGCGAGCCTGCTCGCGAAGAGGCCAGTGCTGCCAATAGAGAACCATCAGGCCTGCTGCGGATCCGCCCAGCGCTGATACCACCAGCGCACCCGCGAAATCGGCTTGCCATCGGCCCCCAATGGCCGGCCATCCTCGGCAAACCCTTGCTCTGGCTCCATCAACTGCCCATTCACATACCGCGCCTCCACCGCTGTTTTCCCGTTCGGATGAAAGCGCTGATAGCGCCCCTCACGCACGCCATCCCGATAAAACTCGGCCTCCGCCACTTGCCCGTCCGGAAAATAATTGAACGCCTCGCCATGCAACAAGCCGCGCCGATACGTCGCCTTGCGCTGTAGAAAACCCTCAGGTGCGTAAAAACTCGCCACGCCTTGCAGCTTGTCCCGCACAAACGGCATCTGCGCCGAAACCTTGCCGTTGGGGTGATAGAGCAGCGACGTACCCTGCAACTCGCCCTGGCTGTACTGCAAATCCGCCTGTTTGCGCCCGTCATCCTTGATGTTTAGCGGGCCGTCGAGCTGGCCATCCTGCAAGCGCCCCTTGAGCTGCTTGTCACTCTGCTGCAAATCCAGCGGTGTGATCGCCATGACTTCTCCTTGTTCAGTTGACCTGCACCAGACCGCCCTTGATCGTCAGCATACCGCCGCCATCGACGGTCTGTGAGGCTGCGCCCTTGTTGGTCAGGCTGATGCCAGCGTCGTTGGTCAGCGTGGTGCCGGCCTTGTTGTCCAGAGAAGTACCGGCCTGATTGGTCATGGCGGTGCCGGCATTTTGGGTGATTGAGGTGCTGGCCGAAGTCGCCAGATCGGCGCCGCTCTTGATCGTGAAGCTGCCACCGCTTTGCAGGGTCAAAGTGCCGCTGACTTTGATGGTCAGGTTGCCGTCCACCGTCAGGCTGTAATTGCCGGTGACCTTGTCGGTGTAGTTGCCGCCAGTGCTGTGGTTCTGATCGGCACCGACTGTCACCGTGCGGCTGTCCTTCACATCGAGGCTGTCGCTGCCGGTCTGAATCGTCACGCTGCGTTTGCCCTTCTCCAGGGTAACGGTCTCATCGCCGTCCTTGACCGTGCGGGTGCGGGCATTCTGCACCGTGAGGGTTTCGTCATGGCCGACGGTGGCAGTGGTGTCGTTGAGCACGTTGATATTCAGATCTTTCTGCGCCTGCAAAAACACCTCTTCGGCGTCTTTCTTATCCTCGAAGCGCAACTCGTTGAAGCCGCCGCCGCCCTTGGACGACTGAGTCTTGATCCCGGACTGGGTCTGATTGGCCGGCAGGGCATAGGGCAGGGCGTTATCGCCGTTGTAGACGCAACCGGTCACCAGCGGCCGGTCCGGGTCGCCATCGATAAACGTAACGATGACTTCCTGGCCGATACGCGGGATAAATTGCATGCCGAAGCCCTTGCCACTCCACGGCAACACCACGCGTACCCAGCAAGAGCTGGTTTCATCGTTCTTGCCATCGCGATCCCACGGGAACTGCAACTTGATCCGGCCGTACTCGTCGGTCCAGATTTCTTCGCCGGACTTACCCACCACAATCGCGGTCTGCGGGTGCATGCGCGGTTTTGGCGTCAGCCGTTGCGGGCGAAACGGTGTGGCCTTGGGGATGGCTTCGAAACGGTTGCGATACTGCTCGTGGCTGACGTCATGGGTGACCCGTGTCACCACCCAATCGATGTTCAGACTGGCATCGTCATGCCCGCTGAGGGTGAACCAGTGACCCGGCACCAGCCAGCGACAGTCGCTCTCGCCGACAAAGCGTTTTTCCTCACTGCGCAAGCCGTCGACCCGCTGCTTGGTCAGCGTATCGCCGCGCGCCTTGGCGTTGTAACCGCCCGGATGTTCGTACATGGAAAGTGGCCCGGCCACCGCTTCTGCCTGGTCGTACAGTGAAGTGGTCGGCGTGGTGAATTCATAATCCGTCGCCCGATACACCCCGGCCACCGCTTGCAGGCAGACCTGCC
This sequence comes from Pseudomonas sp. NPDC087639, assembly GCF_044743385.1. NCBI lineage: Bacteria > Pseudomonadati > Pseudomonadota > Gammaproteobacteria > Pseudomonadales > Pseudomonadaceae > Pseudomonas > Pseudomonas sp. NPDC087639. The sequence continues at coordinate 12,791 of NZ_JBIUWI010000056.1, forward strand.
CGGAACGGATGCCGTGCAACTCACGCTGACCCAATCCTTGCCCCAGATACGTGACTGTCGGCCCGTTGGGGATCTGTACGAAGGCGTCGTTGCTATCCCCCAACACCAAGGTGTGCTTGCCTTCATCGTGGGTGAAAAACCAGAAAATCCCTTCCTCCTCCAACAACCGCGAGACGAAAGCAAAATCGGTTTCAGCGTACTGCACGCAGTACTCGCGTGGGGTGTAGCTGCCGGTCAAGGAGAGTTTGAAATCGGTAAAACCGTGGGCCTTGAAGATCGTAGTGACAATGTCTGAAGTGGCGAGATTCTGGAACACGCGGTTGTTGCTGGCCAGGGTCAGCCACCAGAGCCATGGCCTTAGCAGCAACTGGTAGCGCTCGGCGGTCGCATCGGCGGGGAGTTGGCGAATTTCCGCAACGAGGGCGTCGAACGGACGCAGTTGCGCGTCGTTGTGCAGGGTGGTGGTGACATGGGTGGCGACGGCGCTGGTCAGGGTGAGAGACGTGCCGTCATTCAGACCGTTGAGGGTTTGTGCGCCGAGCATGTTCAACGTTTCGTCGCCGGACAGCGACTCAGGGTAAAGCGCCGACAGCGAAGTGGCGGTCAGAGACAGGCTGGTGTTGCTGTCGGTGGAGCGGGGCATCAAACGTCCTCGCAAGCGTCTTGGATGGGAAGGGCTGGCAATGGTCGCTCCGGACTATGCGCCTCTGGCGGCGAAGGTCACTCGGGCTTCAGGGAAGTGTCGTGCCAGCGACTGCGCAAAAGCCTGGTCGGCGCCATTCAGGGTTTGCGAATAGGTGATTTCCCAACTGATCGACTCATCTGTGGTTGTTATCAGTTTGGCAAGTTTGCCCATGCAACCCTCTTTATAGAGATGTGCACCCAACCAGAATCCTGAAGACGCGTCGGGACATGGCATGCGCGTTATAAACAGTTCGATATGCGAAATTTTTTCCGGGATCTGTGTGCACAGAGAACTCCAGGCCCGTATGAAATTCTCTTCCGCATGGCCGCCCAACGTGTTGTCGACTTTCGGCGAGGTATATTCCACGGGGTAAGTCAGTGAGCGTTTTTGCAACGCAATGTATTGTTCTTCAGCCATTGCCGAGATCATTTTCGAGTGCGCCCCCGCGTCATATTTTCTCTCCATTTCGCGAGTGGCAATCAAGCGTTTGCTTTCCACGTTGGCCAGTTGCTGTGCTTTGACTTTCCTGACTGCGCCGTCGTAGTCATCCAGCCCATATGCCAATCTTTCTCGATGCAGCATCAGCGCTTCATGTTCGTAACTGACCTGACCGGACTTTACGGCCCGGTGCATGCCTTCCCAGTAGTTATGCTCAAGCTTTGCCGGATGCTCATGGATGATCTCCAGCTCTTTCCTCACGTTGGCCCTGACCGGTGGAATACGCGGTGCGGGGTCGAGTTGCAGAACCGTTTCGCCCATCATCGGCGGGGTGGCAGGTGTCTCATAGCTGTTGTTATGAAACGTCACCAGGTAGGTGTCATTGCGATTGACTCTGCAGACGCCACCGACATGGTTCTTGTCGTGTTCTGCCTTGGACATTTCTGCGGTGCACAACGTCAAAAAAGTAGTCATGTCAGGGCCTTGATGAAGTGATTTCAAAGACGATGCATGGAAACGCTCGTGGCGCCTTTTGCGTCAGCTGAAACCCGTATCCGATAACCTTTCGACAGACCCTGACCGTATGCTGCTGCCACGGCGGTCATGCACAGCGCGACGCCCTCACTGCCTTCCAATGAGAACTCGCCGAAATTGGGGTCGAAAAAGAAACAGCTGCTGCTCTTGCCGAAGAATGCCCAAGGCCTGAAAAAGGCCACCGAGTGCCCGCCCAGCGTGCCTTTGATCGACAAAATGAAGTAACGGCAGGACGACGTCAGCACGACCTCGCCGATGGATTTTCCGGCCGCGGCGAAGCTTTGGAAGGCTTCCGCTTTGTGGCTGGCCAGTGTTCCCACGCCACCTGTTCTCAGTGCCGTCAACGTTGCCGGTGAGGGCGACTCCGGCGTGTCGCCACTGATGTCCACGTAGTCACTCTGAAAGTCTGAGGCTTGCCGTGCGGTGTGCTGCTCATGCAGCAAGCCGGTTTTCAGCGTCGGATCGACAATTTCCTTGAGATAGTCGTTGCCTTTTTTCTTGGCGATCAGCCATGCGGTGCTGACGCCGCGACAGATGCCATCGCGATTGTCGCCAACCAGTAGCAAGAAGCTGGATTGGCCAAAGTTATAGACGCCTGCGCCATGTCCCGCAATCTTGGTACAAATAGCTTCGTAGCTCATGTTGCCTCCTTGGTTCCAGCCACACGCCTGTGCCAGGTGCCCCGTGGCTGTGCCGGACTACTCCAACACCCACTCCGCCAACTTCCCCGTCACCTGCGTCATCAACACATTCTCGACATCCCGCGCTCCCGCCGCGCTGCATTTGGCAAGCACCGCTTTGACAATTCCCGAATCGAACTCGAACTGTTTGCCCGTCGCTGCTTTATAGCGGCCACGCAATTTCTCCAGCTTCGCCAGCACAATCCCTTCCAGCGTTGCCTCATCCAGTGGTCGATAGGCAACCACGGTCATGCGTGCCAGAAACGCCGGGCGGAACGCTTGCAGCAAGACTTTATGCAGTGCTTCGTTGAAGGCCTCACTGCCGAGTTGTGCCACGGGTGTATCCAGTAAAAGCTCAGCGCCGACGTTGCTGGTGGCCAGCATCACGGTGTTCTTGAAATCCACCACCAGCCCCGTACCGTCCTCCATCAAGCCCTTATCGAAGACGTTGTAAAACGCCTCCAGCACGTCCGGATGAGCCTTTTCGATTTCATCGAGCAGCACCACCGAATACGGTTTGCGCCGCACCGCTTCGGTGAGTACGCCGCCACTGCCATACCCGACATAACCGGGCGGGGCGCCTTTGAGTTGGCTGACGGTGTGCGCTTCCTGATATTCCGAGAGATTGATGCTGATCAGGTTGCGTTCGCCGCCGTACAACGCATCGGCCAGCGCATAAGCCGTTTCGGTTTTGCCGACGCCGGTGGGGCCGACCAGCAGGAACACCCCGACCGGTTTTTGCGGATCGGTCAGCCCGGCGCGATAGGCCTGCAAGCGCTGGGCGATGGTATTGAGCGCGGTGCTCTGGCCCATCACTCGTTGGCCCATGCGTTGTCCCAGAGTGCGCACGGCGTGGGCCTCGTCAGCGAGCATTTTGCCGACCGGAATACCCGTCCATCCGGCAATCACAGCGGCGACGGTTTTCGCGTCGACCTGTTCCGGCACCAGCGGATCGTCCTGGCGGATCGCATCGAGTCCGGCCTCAAGGCGCAGCAGTTCGCCAGCCAGATGATCGATACGGCTGTCGGTGGTTTCATCGGGTTTGTCACTGTCGGCACGCTCGCTCAGGTCGAGTAGTTCGCGGCGGGTGTCGAGCAGTTCGCGCACAGCCACGCGCTCTTCGCCCCAGCGGGTTTCCAGTTCGCGGATCGTTTGCACGTTAGCGGTGGATTCAGTTTCAAGCAGAGTGATGCGTTCGCGGTGATCAAGGCCGGTGGCCTGTTCGCGGCGCAAGCGTTCGACTTCATCCTTGAGGCTGTTCTGCCGGTGGCGCAGGCTTTCCAGCGGTGGTGGCACGTCATGCTGGCCGAGGGCGACGCGGGCACATGCGGTGTCGAGCACGCTGATGGCTTTGTCCGGTAACTGGCGGCCGGAAATGTAGCGGTGCGAAAGTTTCACCGCTTCGTGGATCGCCGCGTCGAGCACTTGCACACCGTGGTGCTGTTCGAGTTTGGCGGCGACGCCTCGGAGCATTTCCACGGCTGTGGTTTCGTCCGGCTCCTCAACCTGCACAAGCTGAAAGCGGCGGGCGAGGGCGGGATCTTTCTCGAAGTATTTTTTGTACTCCATCCAGGTCGTCGCGGCGAGGGTGCGCAACTCGCCACGGGCCAGCGCCGGTTTGAGCAAGTTGGCTGCATCGCTGCCGCCCTCGGCCCCGCCTGCGCCAATCAATGTGTGGGCTTCGTCGATGAACAGAATGATCGGTTTGTCGGCATTGCGTACCGCGTCGATCACGCCTTTGAGCCGCTGTTCGAACTCGCCTTTGACCCCGGCGCCGGCCTGCAAAAGACCGAGGTCGAGCACCCGCAGACTGACTTCCTGCAACGACGGCGGCACGTCCCCGGCGGCGATGCGTAGGGCCAGGCCTTCGACCACAGCGGTTTTACCCACGCCCGGTGCGCCGACCAGGATCGGATTGTTCTGGCGGCGGCGAAGAAGAATATCGATGCACTGACGGATCTCGCCGTCGCGGCCTACGATCGGATCAATGCGTCCGGCGTGGGCATCGGCGGTCAGATCCTGGGTGTATTGATCGAGTACCGAGTCCTGCCTTGGCGCTGGATTGCCTGAGGATGACGCACGCGCACCGACATGCTCACGAGATTTTTCCGTCCACTCCAGCAGATTCGCACGCAGGGCTTCCTTGGGAATTCGCAGCAACGAGGACGCACTGTTAAGCAACAAACTGCGGCGCTCGTCGCGGTCTATCAACGCCAGCAAGAGCAGCCCGGAACGAATGCTGTCGATCCCCAACACACTGGCCTGCACCACCGCATCTTCCAGTAACCCCAACGTGTGCGAAGACAGTGCCGGCGTGCGCGTGCTGCCAGCCTTGAACAGCTCCAGAGCCTTGTTGATTTCCGCCGTCAGCGCATCACGTTCCAACCCGAACCGTGGCAACAGAAAGGCAAAATCACCGCCCTCGATGTCGAGCAGCTCCAGCAGCAAATGCTCGATTTCGACAAAGTGATGCCCGCGTTGCAAGCAGCGTTGCGCGGCGCGTTCGAGGGCGCGGCGGTTGTCCGGGTTAAGGCGTCCGATCAGGCTGGCCAATTCCATTTCAGGTGATCTCCAGCTGACGAAGACGGGTTTCAATGCGCTGCACGACGAGGCTGGCCTGACGTTGCAAACCGCCGTTCCAGCTCACCAGTGCCGGCGCCTGACGACTGAGTTTCATCGGCCCGGCACCGCGTATCAGCAGCACCAGCGTCACGTCCAGGTCCGGGCCGAAATACAGCGCGGCAAGGCTGGCCAGTGCCGGATGTGCCTCGCCGTCCGGCAGGAAACGCCCGGCCTGTGCCGAGGGCAGGGGCCCGAGCGTGAGGCGAATGCCGGCGTGTTCATCCCACACTCGTGTACCGGCGACGGCGCTGCGCCCCAGTTGCAGATTGCGCCCGCCGGGCTTGATGACGCTGCGGCTCGTGGGTGGAATCTCGCGCCAGGCGCCTTCGTAGGCGCTCAGCTCGACCGGCACGGCAAACTGTTCGCGCACAATCGCGGCGAACCCGGCCAGGGAGCGGCGGCCATCGGCAAACAACGCTGTGCAGGCCAACACTGCGCAGTCGGGAACCGCTTGGCGTTCTTGTAGAGACTTGGGCAGCAATCCGGTCAGCGCGCGCAGTTGCGCCTGTACCGGCGACGCGCCCGGTGTGACAAAACCGAGAGCGATGCGGTGTTTGCGCATTACCTTGTAGAGCAAACTGAGCAGGCGATGCTGGAACAGATCGAGAAATTCTGCCGGCGCATGATCCTTGGCCCGCGCCCGTTGTTGCAGCCATTCCTGATACGCGTAGGGCAGGGGGCCGTCGGGGCCGCCGAGACCGAAGATCGGTGTATCGAGGGTCAGCGGTTCGCCCGGCACCTCGTGCAGGCCTTCTATCTGGCTGGCGGCGAACATCGGCGTCAGTGGGCCGCGCAGTTTCAGCGCTTCCGCTTGCGGTGCGGTGCCGCTGCCCAGGGATTGGGCTTGCGGTTGCTCGCGCTCGAGCAGCAGCAACGCCTGCAACCACTCGAACGCTTGCGGATCGCGGCGCAGACGCTGGCTCAGGGTCAGAGCGACAGGGGCATGCCGGCTTGGGGTTGCCATGCCTTGATCTCCTTGTCTTCCTGCATCAGCACCGTGCGCACAAAGCGATTGGCCGTGGCGTACACCGAAAAGAACTGCGCCAGCACCGCTGAAAACAGTACCGCGCTGCTACCGACAAAATGCTGTGAATCGAGCTGCAATTGCACTTCAAGACCATTGCGCCAACCGCGCCAGGCGTCGACGCCGACATGGCCGATTACCCGTTCGCAGCTCAGACTAAACAGGCCTTCGATCTGGCGCAAAGCGCTGCTTTCATCGCGCAGGTTATGCAGATGCAGGATCTCCTTGAGGGCATCGAGCGCCTGTGGCCCTTCGACCAGTGACAGATGATTGAGGGTCAATTGCGAGACCAGCCGCCAACGCGAATCACCGTCCAGTCGCGGCAAGCTTTGCGGGCTCGGCGAGTTGCGCAGGCGGGCCCAGGCCACCGGGCCGGGGCGTTCGAAACCCAGCGGGGTACCGGCGGGCAGGCTCTGGGCGAGGTGCCGATTGGTGCAAAGCAATTCGGCGGTCAGGCTGTAATCGGGCAGATCGGTTTGCGGTTCGAAACGGGTATCGACCACGCTCACCAGCAGATCGCTGCCGAGCCGGTTCGGGGTCATGCCGCTGACTCGCCGGGCATGCCAGTAACGTTGTTGATCGCCGCCGCTGTGCTGACTGCCGTAATAGGCGGGTAGCCGCTGCACGCCGGCGCTGGAACTGGCGCGCATGCCACGAATGCTGTGGATTTCGACGCTGTTCTCGCGATGGCTGTCGGCGATCAGGCGGTACTCACTTCGGGTGCCGTCCGGGCGCAGGGGCTCGGAGGTGCGCGGAAACAGGTTGATCACCGGCGCGCAGCCCAAAGCAATGTCACTGGCCTGCAAATGCAAGCGACTGGTCGGCGCACGGTCGAAAACGATGTACAGATACAGCGTCGGGCTGTCACTGGCGACACCGCTCAGCGGCAGATCGAAAAAGTGGAATTTATCCGGGAAGGCGAAGTACTCGGCCAACAGACGCATGCCCGGATGCACGCCGTCTTCGTCGGGCAACATGACTTCGTCATCGCTGAAACCGACAATTTTGGGCAAGCCCTTCAGTGCAATCGGCACACTGCCCGGCGACCCTGCCAGCACCTGCACCGCATGGGCGCCGAGCAGGTCGTAAAGGCAGGCATTGACCACCGGTGACGCGGCCAGGTGGATGCGCAATTGCTCAATCCCAAGTCCTGCCCATTGGCTTTCGCCAAGGCAGCGCAGGCTCAGGCGCAATGCCGAGCGCGATTGCGCGACACCGGTCAGCGCCTGCGCTTCATCACTGCCGAGCAACAGCGCTTCGCTCACTTCGATCGGCCACAGACACACGGCGGCCGAGGTACGAAAGTGGATGCTCTCGCCTTTGCTGGTGGTCACGAACAGCGGCGTGTCGCGGGGCAGGGGGTAGCCCTCGTCGAGGTTGCCTTTGCTCGGGTCTGGCTCGAACTGGACGATGGCGCAAGACGGCAACGGACGCATCGCCAATGGATAAAGCTGTTCAAGCAGCGCATCGCTGAACTCGGCGTAATCATCATCGAGCCGTCGTTGCAGACGCGCCGCCAGCAGGGCGAAACCTTCGAGCAGACGTTCGACATGCGGGTCGGGGCATTCGCCGGGGGACAGTTGCAGGCGCCGCGCGACTTTCGGATAGCGCTCGGCAAACTGGCCGCCGGCATGCCGCAGCCAGGTCAACTCCCGTTGGTAGTAGTCGAGCAGTTGCGGGTCAATCGAGTCGCTCATGGCGCACCTCCAGCCCCTGACCGCCGGGCTCGATGACAAATGCCACCGGCCAGTGCTGCTCGCCACTGCGCATCTCGCCGACCAGGCGAATGCTCATTTTCTGTGGTTGCTCGGGCAAGGGGTTGACCTGAACTTCGCCCAGTTTCAGGCGTGGTTCGAAATGGGTAATGGCTTCGCGGATGTCCCGCGCCAGCCGACGGCGATCATCGCTGCGTTGCTGTTGCAGCGCACTCCAGTCGGCGATGCCGTAGTCGATTACGCTGGGTGGGTCGGTCAGTGCGCGCGGGCCACGGCGGGTGTTGAACAGGCGTCCGAGCTCGGCGTGCACCGAGTCGAGCAAGTCCTGCCGATCGAACTCCCGCGTGCTCTCGGTCTCGCTGGAGGCGAGGCGTTCGAACAGCGGCGGGAGCATGCCGTTGCCTGCCATGGCCGTCGCGCCGGGTTAGCTGACGAGCTTGTTGGCGGCCATGTCCCACGTCGACGCGGCGGTGCCTTCCTTGGTGCCGTCGTCTTTCTGCGCGGTGAGTTCCCATTTGATCTTGGTGAAGTTCAGCGAAACGGTTTCCACCGGTTTGCCCCCGGTACCCCCGCTGACGCTGACGTTCGACAGCACCACGTTGGTCAGGGTGTAGACGATGAACGGCATCAGTTGTCCGCTGCCTTCGGCGGCGTTACGCCCGATGGTGATGATGGCTTCGGGGATCGGCTTGCCGGCGCAGCAGTATTCGTTGAGGGACGGTGTCGAGCTGTCAATGAACTTGGTCACGGTGAATTCGCCGACGTGGGGTTTGCCGGAGGTTCGCTCCGAGTTGCTGACGTCGTTGGTCACCTGCATCGCCACGTTGTGGCTGTAGGACATGACTTCGATCTTGTCCGCGAAGCCCTCGAGCAGGCTGTCGCCTTTGATGTCGCCGCCGAGGTCGAGAATGATTGCATCCATCGCTTTAAACTCCTGAAAGGTGTCGCGCTAGATAAGGGAACAGCCCCCGCCGCACGTCGGCGGGGGCGAGCAGGTCAGGCCGCTACCGGTGGTGGCAGGGTCGCGACCAGGCGGATCGACGCCGTCAGTTCCTCAAGCTGAAAGTGCGGCCGCAGGAACACCGTGGCCCGATAGGCGCCCGGTTTGCCGGGGACTTCGGTCACGTCCACCCGCGCTTCGCGCAACGGGTACTGCGCCTTGATTTCCTGCGGCGCGTTGTCGTTGATCAGCACGTAATCGGCGATCCAGTTGTTGAGGTAGGTCTGCACGTTGTCGCGGGTCATGAAACTGCCGACCTTG
>NZ_JBIUWI010000056.1:21759-36279 GCF_044743385.1 Pseudomonas sp. NPDC087639
TCGCGCATGATCACCTTCAGGTAATGGGCGAAACGCGAGGCGGCGAGCACGTACGGCAACATCGCCGAGATCCGCGCGTTGGCGTTGGCCTCGTTGGTGTTGTAGACCTTGGATTTGTTGGTGGTCTGGCCGCCGAAGAACACCGCAACGTCGCTGTTTTTCTTGTGGCACAGGGCGATGAAACCGAGGTCGTTGAGCTCTTTTTCACGGCGGTCGGTGATCGCCACTTCGGTCGGGCATTTGAGCGACAAGTCGCCGGAGCTGGTGCGGAAGGTATGTGCCGGCAGGCCTTCGACCGCGCCGCCGCCTTCAGCGCCTCGGATCGCCGCGCACCAGCCGTACTTGGCGAATGCTTCGGTAATGCGCTGCGACAGTGCCCACGCGGCGTTGCCCCACAGGTATTTGCTGTGGTCGGTGCCGTTGACGTCCTCGACGTAGTTGATGCCTTCCACCGGCGACGTGTCCGGGCCGTAAGGCAGGCGCAGGAGGAAATGCGGCAGCACCAGCGACACATAGCGCGAATCTTCACTCTCGCGGAACGAGCGCCACTTGATCAGCTCCTGGCTCTCGAAGACTTTCGACAGGTCACGCGGTACGGCCAGTTCAGTGAAGCTGTTCATGTCGAACAGCCGTGGGCTGGCGGCGGCAATGAACGGCGCGTGGGCCGCGGCGGCGACGTTCGACAGTTTCTCCAGCAGGCCGATGTCCTGCGGGTGCCGACCGAACGTGTAGTCACCCACCAGCAGACTGAACGGATGGCCACCGAAGGTGCCGTATTCCTCTTCGTAGATCTTCTTGAACAGCGCGCTCTGGTCAAATTCGACGGCTTTTTCCAGGTCGTTTTGCAGCTCTTTCTGCGTGACATTGAGCAGACGCAGTTTCAGCCGGGTGCTGGTCTCGGTGTTTTGCACCAGCAGATGCAGGCCACGCCACGAGGCTTCGAGTTTTTGCAGGTCGGGGTGGTGCAGCACTTCGTTGAGCTGGGCGCTGATCAGCTCGTCGATCTGGCTGATTCGGTCGTTGATCATCGCCACGGTGTCCTTGTCGATGGCCATGCCTTCGTCAAGCACCTGAGTGGCAAATTCCGCGAGCATGTCGCGGGCGTAATCCTGCTGACTGTCATCGTGGGCCATGCGGCCGTCGAGGATGATCTGGTCGAGCAGTGAAAGTGTCTCGGTTGTACTGTCGCTGGCTTGATTCTTGGCGGCGGCGGGCATGACGAATTCTCCCCTCGGTTAATTGGACAATCAGGCTTGCGGTTCGGCCGGGGCCTCGGCATCAGCTGCCGGGGTAGCGGTGTCTGGGCGAGCCGATTTGATTTCCTGCAAGCCTTCGGTGTTGGCGATCACGTCGCGCAACAGCTTGTCCAGGTCATCGTTGCCGTCGAGTTTGGTCAGCAGGTCACGCAGGCGCTGACGGGCCTCGAACAGACGACGCAGCGGTGTGACTTGCTCCACCACCTTGACCGGGTCGAAGTCATCGATGTGTTTGAAATTGAGTTCGATGTTGAGCTTGCTGTCGTCGCCACTGAGGGTGTTGTTGACCTGCAGCGTTGCGCGCGGGGCGATGGAGGCGAGCACCTCGTTGAAATTGTCTCGGTCGATTTCGGTAAAACGCCGTTCAGTCAGTTTTGCCAATGGCTCAAGCGGCTTGCCGGAAAGGTCGGCGAGGATCCCGACCACCAGCGGCAATTCCTTTTTCTCGATGGCGTTGCCGATTTCGACGTCGTAAGTGATTTGCACTCGGGGCGGGCGGACCCGGTCGAGCTTGTGCTGAGTACTTTCTGCCATGACGGCGGACTCCGATGCGATGGGCGGGGGCAATGCATCGGGGAGGCCCGTTCATCGCTTTCCCTTGCTGGACCGTAGGTTAGAAAGGGAGGCAGATGACCTGTCGTTCCTTTGACAAACCTTCTTGATTCGGCTGTAGGAACCGAACTACCCAAGACGCTAGAACAGGTCTATAAAAAAGCAAGCAAAAACATTTTTCGACAGACTCGAGAAAAGGAAAATTCATTTTGTCTGGACGACTTTTTCTAACGTTGGCGTTTGCGCTGCTGGCGGGCTGCACCTTCTTCGGGCCGAAGGTGGGCCTCGACAGCCTGACCCTCGACGTCGCCCCCAAAGCGAATGACGACACGCCGATTGCCGTGGACTTCATTGCCGTCAACGACCCTGACCTGCTCAAGCAACTGTCCGGCATCAGCGCCAGCCAGTGGTTCGCCGGGCGCGAGCAGTACCAGCGCGACTATCGTCAGTTGATGAGCGTGTGGGGACTGGAGCTGGTGCCGGGGCAATTCATCGACCGCCAACCCTTCCCGCTGGAGGGCAAGAAGGCTGCTGGACTTTTGGTCTTCGCCAGCTATAACACACCCGGAGCACACCGATTACGCCTCGATGATCAGCGCGAGGCATGGCTGAAATTCGACAGTCGCGAGATGAATCTGGTCAGCCGGGAAAACTGAAAAACACCGCTCGCCGCCGGCTTGCGGCAGGGTCGAAAGGAGTCGTATGAGTCTGCTACCTGACGCGGTTTGCTGGCACGAAGGCATGCAATTGCTGCCGCAGCATTTTCAGTTGCAGGGGCTGCGCGCCGAAGCGCTCGGCGCGCATCTGGCGCAAGCCTGCAATCCGTGGTTCTGGGGCGTCAGTCATATGGAGTTCGACCCTTCGGCGCTGAGCGCCGGGGTGGTGCGGGTGTTGTCGTTGCAAGGGACGATGCCCGACGGCTTGCCGGTGGATTTGCAGGCCGGTGTCGGGCCGACGCTGGAACTGGACGTCAGCGCGGCGATCGACACCACCGACGATGCCACCGTCACCGTGTTTCTGGCGATCAGCCCGATGTGGCGCGCCGGGCAACTGCTGCCGCTCAAGGGGCGGATGCAATCAGTGGTCGGCGACGCCTTACCCGATCTCACCAGCGGCGAATTCCCCGAATCGATCACCGTATGGCGACCCAATCCTCGCCTGTGTACGCAACTGAACAAGGCCGACTCGATCTGCCTGCCGCTGCTGAAAATCCGCAAGGAGGGCGGCGGCTTTCTGCCGTTGTCCTATACACCGCCGACACCGATCCTGTTGCCGGAATCCGCACTCGCTCGGCGCATCGCCGGGCTCTGCGCGCGGGCGCGGGAGAAGTGCCTGTTTCTCGGCGGCCGCTTGCGTCAGGCGCAACAGGCCGGCAACCAGGACGATGCGCTGGAAATCCGCCGTCAGTTGACCGCGTTGTGGGCGCGTCTGCCGGAAGTCGAAGGCACGCTGAACAGCCGCATCGCTCATCCGCAAACCCTGTATGTGCAATTGCTCGGCATGGCCGGGGCGTGGGCGGCGCTCGATCCGCTGGCCGGTGTGCCGGCCTTTGCACCGCTGGATTTCCTTGAGTTGCAGCGCGGCTATGACGCGGTATTGCAATGGCTGGAAACCACCCTCGAACTGATCCGTGCCGGCTATCACAGCCTGCCGTTCGAACGCAGCGAACAGAGCTTTTCGATCCAGTTGCCGGACGAGCAGCCGAGCCAGCGTCTGGTCATCGGCCTGCGCATGCCCAACGGTGCCAGCGAGCAAGCCGCGCTTGACTGGCTGCGCGGCGCGATCATCGCTTCGGCGCCGCACATTGCCTTGCTCAGTCGTCAGCGCATGAGCGGTTTGACGCACCAGGCCATGAGCCGCAGCGAGCAGGTGGCCTACAGCGTCGGCGATGACACGCGACTGTTTGTGGTTACCGCCGAAGGCGCGTGGTTCGACGCGCAACTGCCGTTGATGATCGCCGCGCCTGCTGCGAAGCTGACCAGCAGTCCGTGGCAAGTGGTGCTGTTTGTCGCCCAGAACAGTGAAAGTGCCTGATCACACAAGGAACGCCGTATGTCGCAAGGAAGTGCCGCAAGCCTGGGGTTGCAGGACGCACCGTTGAGCAGCGCGTTCCGCCAGACATGGCAGCAATGGCAACAGGACTGGGTGCAATTGCCCAAGGACAGCGAGGACGAAGCGGCGCTGGTCGAGACTGTGGTCGAGCTGTCCACCCAGGCTTCACAACGCTTATGGCGCACCGCGTATTCGCGGGTCGGTGACTCGGCAACCGAACAGGTGAAGGCATTGGTTTATGCGTTCGTTGCACTGGTCGACGAAACCCTGCTGTTCACGCCGTGGCCGGGGCAGGGCGCCTGGCAGGATAAGCCGCTGGAGTCGCGCCTGTACTCCAGCCGTCAGGCCGGAGAGCAACTGCCGGCAGCGATTCAAACCCTTCTCGACGAACAACAACCGACCACCCGCGATCTGGCCAACGTGTATTTGCAGTGCCTGATTCTCGGTTTCCACGGCCGTCTGCGCGGTGAACACAGCCAGGCGCAACTGGAAAAATGGCGTCTGGCGCTGTTCAACTTCGCCTGGCAAGACGAAGCCACCTATGCCGACGTCAGCCGCCGGTTGGTACAACCCTCGCTGGCCACACCGTTGCAGTTGCCGGTACGCACCGCGCTGCCGGATGGCTTTCGCCTGACCCTGGGCATTCTCGCCATGGTGTTGCTGTTGACTGCACTCGGGCATTGGTTGTGGCGTGACATCGGCCAGGAGCTGGCGCCGTTACTGCAAAGCGGTGAGGTGCAGAGTGCGCCGGAGCAAGACTCATGAGCCCGCTGACGATCGTTGCGTGGGGCGTCGCGTTGCTGTTGTTGCTGGTGATCATCGGCGTGGCGGTGTGGTGGTTGCGCACCCAGAGCGGCGCGGCGATCCGCAGTTTCTATGCGTCCGTGCGCCATATGGAACGCGACCAGGGCAACCTCGACCGCTATCAACTGCCATGGCTGCTGATGCTCGGCGACGAAGTGCAGGGCACACAACTGGTAACGGAGTGGCGCCTGCAGCCGACAGACAAGCCGGCGTGGTTCGGGCGCTGGTGGTCAGACCCCGAAGGCGCAGTACTGGTGGTGCCGCAGGCCTTGTTTCTGCCGGATGACGGCATGCATTTACAGCGTGGCAGTTGGTGGCGGCTGTTGGGCCTGATCCTGCGGCTACGCAGCAAACGGCCGCTGGACGCGGTGATTTGGACTGTACCGGCCAGTCGGCTGAGCAATCTTGAGCAAGCAACACAGTTGGGGCTGGCCGCTCGCCGGCGCTTCATCGACCTGCTGCAACGCTTCGGGCTGAGCGTACCGGTGTACGTGATTGTCACCGGTCTTGAGGAGTTGCCGGGGTTTCAGGAACTGATCAGCGCCTTGCCGGAAGAGGCCAGCGAAGCCACGTTGGGCTGGTCGTCACCCTATGCGCGCGATGCCGTCTGGCAGGGCCAGTGGAGCGATCAGGCACTGGATCGCCTGCATAGGGCTGTGGCTGAGGCGGTGATCGAAATCGGCACCTTGTCCGGGCAGCTGAGTGCGGATTTATATGCCTTGCCGGATCGCCTGGAGACCTTGCGCCGCGGTTTGCAGAACGTGCTGGAGCCGGTGTTTCAGGGCAATGCGCAAGGTGAAGCGCCGTGTTTTCGTGGCGTGTATTTCACCGCCAACGTGGCCGGTGAAGAGGCGCAGGACGGTTTTGCCGTGGACGACAGCGGCTTGCAGCGCAGCGCGTTTGCCCGGCAGTTGTGGCGCCAGCGCCTGGTTGGCGAGCGAGGTCTGGCGCACAGCGTGCCGCGGCTGTTGCGTCTACGCCAGCGCTGGCAACGGCTGACCGCGGGGATCGCGCTGGTGGTGGGGGTGGTCTGGGCGGTGGCGATGCTGTGGGTCTGGCAGGCATCGGTCAAGGATGCCCACGAACTGGCGCGGCAGATGCAGGGCGCACAAAAAGGCTACGTGGCGATCAGCGATGAGGCGCAGCGGATCGACTCGACCCGGCGCAACGTGCAGACCTTCTGGCGGGTACTGGAACGCGCCCCGCACTGGAACTATGCCTCGCTGGTTTTCCCGACGTCGTGGTTTTCCTCGCTCGACAACCAACTCGAGCAGGAAGTTTTGCAGTCCACTCAGCGCCATATGGTGGTGCCGTTGCATGACCTGCTGAGCGCGGAGCTGGCGCAGATCAAGGCGATCCGCAGCACCGACCGGCGCAGCAGTGTCGAAAGCGACGACCCGGCGCAGTGGCAGAACTATCTGAAAGCGACCGATCTGGTGGATCGGGCGCTGCGTCTGGAGCAGCAGAACCAATTGTTCAATCAGGTGCAAAACAATCAGCGCACCCCGCTGGACGATTTGGTGCAACTGAGCAACAACGCGCTGTCGCTGAACCTCAACACCGGCACCTTGCCCTATGCGGCTTACTACAATCGGCTGCTGGTGGCAGGGGAAGACGGCAGTTTGCAGGCGCTCGACCTGAGCGTCGACCGGCCACTGATCGTCAGTCATTTTTCCGGATTGATGCAGCGCTGGCTGGATCAGTATTTTCTCGCCGACAACTTTGTCAGCAAGGCCGGTTATCTGAAGTTGCACCTGGATCAACTGGAGGCCGGCAGTGGCAACAGCCTGCGCGATCTTGAAGACCTGACCGCGCTGGTCGACGATCTGCAAGCGGCGATTGCCCTGACCAATGCGACGTGGAGCCGTGGCAAGGGGCAGGAATTGGTGCCGGGTTATGGTGATTTCCTCGCCAAAGTGGGCAAGAGCACATTGCTGGGCGCGCAAGTCCAACAAGACCTCGACACGCAGGCGTCACGCTTGCAGCAGAGTTTCCGCGATCAATGGATCGCCCAGATCGGCTCGCGGGACAACCTGCTGGTGCAGCAAGCCAGCGGGCAACTGGCCTTGCAAGATCAAGTGCTGAAGCTCGATAGCGCAATACAGGCGCTGTTCAAACGTGACTTCGTTTCGGCCGCCCTGCGTGCCAGCGAAGACAACGTCAATATGCAAGGTCAGACCGTGGACGGCGATGACCTCAATGAATCGCTGAAGTATTTCGCCGATTACAACAGCTACATCGCCGAAGAACTGCCACGCATTCCGCCGGACTATCGTGTTGCGGTGCTTAAAGCCGCCGAGCGTGCCGCGGCCCAGGTGATGTGGTTGAGCCTCAAGGATCACAACGATCAGACGCATCCTTACGCCGTGTTCAACGTTCAGGCCGAGCAAGCCATGGACTTGCAGAAGGCCTTCGTCGAGGTGCATCGCCCGGACCTCGCCACGCGCCTGCAAGCGGCCCTCAATCGCCGTGCCATGGCGCAGATTGTTGGTGGCCTGGATGAAATCACCGCGCAACCGCTGTTCGGCGGGCGTGCCGAAATCAGCCAGTGGGACGGTTCGAAAAACCTCGGCCTGGAACTGTTCGGCGCCAGCGATGTGCAGGATCTGAAGCTGAGCCTCAAGCAGCAGTTCAACACCATGCTCGGCATCACTGAACGACGGACGTCATCGTTGCAGTGGCTGATGACGCAGCAGCCCAATCTGTCGGCGCTGGATTATGAACGCGTGACGCAGTTCAGTGCGCTCAACGACGAACTGCGCAAATACAAAGAGGCCAACCCGGCCAGTTCGCCAGCGCAGATCGAGCAACTGGTCAGCCGCGATTTCATCGAAATGGACGTCAATTCCTGCCTGCAAATGTTGCAGACCGCCAACCTTGCCGGCGGACGCGGCACGTTGGCGATGCGCGCGGTGGAGTTGCAACAGGAAGCCATGCAGCGTTGCCAGATGCTGCAAGTGCAACAGGCCGCTGCGGCGTGGAATGAACTGGCCAATTACTTCAATCAATATCTGGCGGATCGCTTTCCGTTTGCCAACGGCGTGCAGATGCAGGATGCCGACCCGGCGCGGGTTGAGTATTTTCTGCAGTTGATCGACAAACGTCTGCCGGTCGCTCAGGCCGGTCTGGCCACCAACCAGACTCCGGAACGCCTGGCGGCAGCGGATTTTCTCAACCGCCTGAAGCAGGCCAGCACCTGGTTGACGCCGCTGTTCGTGCGCGACAAGAGCGGCATCCTCGGGGTCGAGCTGGACGTGCGCTGGCGCACTGATCGAGATGATGAACAGGGCGCCGATCAGGTGATTGCCTGGGGCTTGCTCGCTGGCAATCAGCAGATCAGCTATCCGGCAGCCGAGCAACCGAACCTGCGCTGGATGGTCGGCCAACCCATCCGCCTGACCCTGCGTTGGGCGCGCAACGGCAAGGAGCGTCCGGTCAATGATCCATTGCAACCGAATCTGGTGGTGCGTGATCTGGAGGCCGGTTGGGAGTACGGCGGGCCGTGGTCGTTGCTGCGCCTGATGCGCGCGCATTTCTCGGTGCAGCGTCAGCCGAACGTGGATTACACCGATTTCCCGCTGACATTGCGTTTGCCCGTGACCGGCTCGCCCGACAGTGTCACCAGCGACTTCACACGAATGTTCGTGCGCCTGTCGCTGATGAGCCAAGGCTCAAAGCTGCCGCTGTCGATAGCACCATTGCCGACTCGCGCGCCGCGTTCGCCGTTTCAGGTGACCGGCAGTACAGCCGCGCTTGAATCGCAGAAGGAGGACTTGTGAGCCTGCCATCGACTACGTTGCCGGACTTGATTGACCAGTTGCTCACGCCAATCAGCGCGGACGCGCCTTGCGGCGTCGATTTGCGTTATGAACGCGAGTTCGACCAATTGCGCGACCTGCGTCGTGAAGACGACGCCAGCCTGCCGACCGGCGTCTGGCAATCGACGCTCAAGCGCGCGAACTGGCCGGACGTCGAGAAGCTGACCACGACTTTGTTGCTGGAACGCAGTAAGGATCTGATGCTCAGCGCCTGGCTCGGCGAGGCGTGGCTGCACCTGCAAGCGCTGGACGGCTTGCCCGGCAGTCTGGCGCTGGTCGCCGGTTTGTGTGAGCGCTTTCCCGAGCACCTGCACCCGCAGGCCGAGGATGGCGACCAGTCGTGGCGGGTGATTCCGCTGGAATGGCTGGTGCGCCGATACAGTGAAATATTGCTCACTCGGGTGCCGTTGTTCGGCAGCCGCAACAGCGATTTCGAGGCCTACACCCTGGAAGTCTGGCGGCGCTTGCAGGTACAGCAGGTGCAGGCCAACGACAGCAAGAACGCCAAGACCTCGGCGGAAACGGCGCGCAATGAACAGAAGAAACTCAACGAGCAGATCCGCGCCACGCCACTGGCCTTCTGGCTGCGCACTCAGGGCAATCTGCTGCTGAGCCTGCAACACCTGCAACGGCTCGACACCTGGAGCGATGCCTTTCTGGGGGCTCAGGCGCCGGGATTGCGCCCCCTGCAGGACACCATTCAGGCGTTGCTGAAACTGGTCCAGGAGTTTATCGCCATGCACCCACAACAACCGGCACCGCCACCCCCTCTGGTCGAAGCACCCGTTGCCGTCGCGCAACCGGAGGAAACTGCGCCGGTGGCCTTGGCCTTTCGTGAACCGGCCAATCGCGAAGAGGCGTACCGCCAACTGCTGCTGATCGCCGAATACCTGGCGCGCACCGAACCCCACAGCCCGGTGCCGTACCTGATCCGGCGCGGGGTCGAGTGGGGCAACAAACCGCTGAGCGAATTGCTCGGTGAGCTGATCAGCGCCGACGCTGAGTCGCGGCGCTTGTGGACGTTGCTCGGCGTACTTTAGTGCACGCGCTGGCTGCTGAGTTTTGGCGGTAACTGGATCGGCGTGAGCACCGGTTGCCCGGAGAAGAACGCCACCAGGTTTTTCCCTACCAGCTCCACCGTGCCTTGCGTGGCTTCCGGCGAGAGACCGGCAACGTGGGGCGTGAGCAGCACATTGCTCAGGGCTTTCAGCGCCTGCGGCACTTGCGGCTCATGGTCGAAGACATCCAGCGCCGCACCGGCAATGCGCCGCTGCTCAAGCGCAGTTATCAGATCCGCCGTGGCAATCACACTGGCCCGGGCGATGTTGACGATGAAACCTGTCGGGCCGAGCGCATCAAGCACCGCACGGGTCACTAAATGCTGAGTGCCGATTCCGCCCGGCGTGGCGACGATCAGGAAGTCCGAGGCCCGCGCCAGTTCCGTCGGTGTCGAGCAGAACGCGTAGGGCACGTCATTGCGCACTTGGCGGCTGTGATAACTGATCTCCATATCGAAACCGAGGTTGGCGCGTTTGGCTATCGCCAGCCCTACCGCACCCAGCCCGAGAATGCCAAGGCGCTTATTGGCCAGCGACGGACGCATGATCTTCGGCCATTCGCCCCGACGCACAGCGGCATCGCAGTGCGGAATATCCCGAACCAGCGCCAAGAGCATGGCCATCGCATGGTCAGCCACCGACGAGGCGTTGACCCCGGCGCCGTTGGTCACAGTAATTCCCCGGTCGCTGGCGGCTTGCAGGTCGACATGTTCGTAACCGGCGCCAATCACCGTGATGATTTTCAGTGAGGGCAGGGCGGCGATTTCGTCGGCGGTCAGGCCCAGCGGGCCACGGGTCAGCACCGCGTCAATGCGCGGGCCATGGGTGGCGATGGCTTGCGCGCGTTCGGCAGGCGTGGGGGCGAGGATCAGGTGAAAGCCCTGATGCTCGAGAATCGGCAGGTAATCATTGATGGTTTCAACGAGTACCAGAACGGTTGCGGGCATTGCGCGGCTCCTGTGATCGTTGTTGGTTCGGTCGCGAAAGTCGTTGCAGAGTGCTGATTCCAGAGCGGTTTGGCAATGGCCGGACGTTGCTCCGTTCCAGCAGTGTAGGAGCTGTCGCGGGGAGCGCGCGGGCGCTTCGTCAGAAGGCTTTCGTGAAGCTTGGCTCAGCAGATCACGTGACGTACTGCGCGATGCCATTGCCGAACGACCAGTTCTCTTTCTTCACTTCCACCAGATTGATGAACACGTCCTCCAGGCGCACCGCCAGTTGCGTGTGCAAGCTTTCGGCGATGGTTTTGAACAGTAGTTGTTTCTTCTCCACGGTGCGCCCTTCGCTGATGGTGATCTGAATGAACACCACGCCGTCAGTGCGCGGGATGCCGAGGTATTGCGGGTCGTAGATCAAGTGCTGACTGTCGTGTTCGGCGAGGATCTGGAAATGGTCGTGCTCTGGCACATCAATCGAACTGCGCAGGGCGGCGTAGATGAGTTCGCCGACGCGCTTGGCGAAGGTGGGGTCGGGGTTTTTTCTGATGTCGACGCGTACGAGGGGCATGGGATGACACTCCGCAGGGCAGGGGACTCATTCACGCTAGACCATTTGGGGCCGATTTGAAGTATCCGGTGCCTGGGCGGACGTCATCGCTGGCAAGCCAGCTCCCACAGGGATTCGTGATTTGGCCACGATTGCGTGAACAGTGCATAACCCTGTGGGGGCGGGCTTGCCCGCGAAGAGGCCGGCAGCCTTCACAAAGCACAACTTTTTTACAGCAATCTGTCAGGCGATTCGTCATGTCCTTGGGTTGATAAACGCAATTTGATGCGTTTGTTTAAAGACACTCGAAGTTACGTGCCAATGCCCACAAATTCTTGCGCCGTTGCCTACGCGTACGCCAGAATCCGCCGGCTTGTGCGCCTGGAGGGCGGTCGGTAACTTGGTCTGCATCACTGATTTCCAGTGATCGGGCTTAGCGGCCCGATATGCATCCCCGGTTGTACACAAGTCCTATCAAGTCAGACTTTTGTCTGCGCTCGATGGTGGCTGTGCGCATGGCATCTTCGGATGCGCCGGGTTTGGGATGCTTACCGGTCCGCTAACTTGCGCACAGCTGCCACCCTTTTGCTTAGCGGCGGAACGGTTGCAGCCCTTACAAGAGGGAAGCACCCATGTTCAAGGTAACGCCAAACCCGCCGATCTTCGATCCGGCATCCCCCTACGAATCCCCCAACTCCAGGAAATTCCACGAAGCCGCCGAGCGCGCCCTCGACCATTACCTGGCCCCTTCAGCCGCCGAGATCATGGCCGCGCCCTACGTCCCCAATCGCCTGTACATGGCCAACCCGGCCGCCAGTAACGAAGCCTTGCTGGCCGACGCCAGCGAAACCCTCGGCTCGGCCAACGTCACGCTCAACAACTTTGCCGCTCTGCTCGAAGGTACGCATCGCCAAACGGCGCTGGGCATTGCGCAGAACGTGATGCTGGCTGAGCTGGCGGTCAATCAAGTGCTCGATAAATGGGTGCCGGAGCAGTAGACCCAAACGGTGGCGGGGCGTGTAGCTCCGCCACTGTTGCTATGGCGGCTTTGTATGAGGCTGCCTACTCGACTCCCGGATTTTGCCTACAAATCCGCCGGATTCGTCCGCTATCAGGCACGGGATGAATAGGAAATCATGAGGGTACAAATTAGTCCCGGCAGTCATTGCCAACAGCCAAGGAAGGCGCATGCTTCAGAACGATCGGGAAAATCTGGAACTCGAAAGGCTTCAAAATGAAATTCGTAAACTCGTTGTTGAGAGACTCAAGCTCATGGCGGAGGAAGGCAAATTAAAGCGAGAAAAATTCTGGTATCCAGTCGCGGTAGGCACTGGGGGGCTGACCGCGCTTGCTGCTGTATTAACTCTTTTGATCAAGTTTTAAGTTAACCCGGAAAAGAATAATCATGACCCTAGAAGAACGTGTTGCCAGAATTGAACGTCTGTATCAGGAGGGCGCCGAACTTGCTGAAGAAGCGCAAGACCTCTCACCAGCGGAAATCCGCTCAGAGTTATTCAGGTTCAGCATGGGGGCGCTATTTGCCTTGGTAGTGCTCATCATTGGGACGATAGTTCTCCGTTCGCTTTGAAACGTCCTCGGCAAGTTCGGCGCAAGACATGTTAAAAAACGACGCCGAACATACCTGAAGCCGACAGCAATTTCCCCAAAAACGACACCCCTCTGATCTGCTCCGCACAACCATTCCTCAGCTAAGTCTTTGCTTCTGCTCATTTATCGCGGAGAATCGCGCCCCTGTTTCGGCCGGAGCATGTCTGTCGGTTTTTTCCGACGCGTCCTGACCGAGTGGCAAGTGACCGGAATGCGGAGATCCGACCGGATGAATGATCAGGCCAAAAGCGTCGACCAACGCTTTGATGCAGCAGCACCCGCTGAACTTTCGAGCTGGAATCGCCAGGACACCACCTGGATGTTGGGACTGTTTGGGACGGCCATCGGCGCCGGCACCCTGTATTTGCCAATCAACGCAGGGTTGGGTGGCTTCTGGCCGCTGGTGATCCTCACGTTGCTGGCGTTCCCGATGACGTTCTTCGCACACCGTGGTCTGACCCGCTTCGTGCTCTCCGGTCGCGAAGGCGCCGACATCACGGATGTCGTCGAGGAACATTTCGGCATCAAGGCCGGTGCACTGATAACGCTGCTGTACTTCTTCGCCATCTTCCCGATCCTGCTGATCTACAGCGTGGGCCTGACCAACACGGTCGCCAGTTTCCTTGAACATCAACTGCACATCACGCCGCCCCCACGGGCGATTTTGTCGTTTGTGCTGATCCTCGGTCTGCTGGCGGTGGTGCGTTGCGGCGAGCAGGCGATCGTCAAGGCGATGAGCCTGATGGTCTATCCGTTCATCGTCGCGCTGTTGTTTCTGGCGGTTTACCTGATCCCACACTGGAATGGCGGCATCCTCGCCACCGCTTCGCAAGTGCCACCACCGTCGGCGTTGCTGCACACGCTGTGGCTGGCGATTCCGGTGATGGTGTTCTCCTTCAACCACTCACCTATCATCTCGGCGTTTGCGGTGGATCAGAAGCGTCGTTATGGCGAAAACGCTGACCAGCGCAGCTCTCAGATTTTGTGCCGCGCCCACCTGCTGATGGTGGTGATGGTGCTGTTCTTCGTGTTCAGTTGCGTGCTGACCCTGTCGCCGGAGCAACTGGCGCAAGCGAAGGATCAGAACCTGTCGATCCTGTCGTACCTGGCCAACCACTTCAGCAACCCGACCATCGCGTTTGCGGCGCCGTTGATTGCTTTCGTGGCGATCTCCAAGTCGTTCCTCGGTCACTACATCGGTGCCAGCGAAGGTCTCAAAGGCCTGATCATCAAGAGTGGCAAGCGTCCGGGCGCCAAGGCGCTGGACCGCATGGTGGCGGCGTTCATGCTGGTAATCTGCTGGATCGTCGCAACTCTTGACCCAAGCATCCTGGGCATGATCGAGACCGTCGGTGGCCCAGTGATCGCAGCGATTCTGTTCCTGATGCCGATGTACGCGATTCGCAAAATACCGGCGATGGCCCGTTATCGTGGCCAGGCGTCGAACGTGTTTGTCACCGCTGTTGGTCTGGTGGCTATCTCGGCGCTGGTTTACAAGCTGTCGCTGTAAAGCAAGATCAAGAGATCGCAGTAACAAAAGCCGCTGTACACGATGTGTGCAGCGGCTTTTTTTCGTCTGTCTGGCGCCCATCAGAGGTGTCGCCTGACATGCCGCCATCGCTGGCTTGCCAGCGATGAGGTCGGGACAGGCTCTGACTATTCAGCAGGCATAAAAAAACGCCGCTCATCTCACGATGGGCGGCGTTCTTTATTGCGTTGTAGCGTTAGGCTTGAACGACCGGAATGTTGGCGTTCGCAGCAGCTTCACGGAACTCGGCGATCTGGTCGAAGGACAGGTAGCGGTAGATATCGGCCGCCATGCTGTCGATCTTGCCAGCGTATTCCATGTACTCCTCGACGGTCGGCAGGCGACCCAGGATCGAAGCAACG
>NZ_JBIUWI010000057.1:0-35760 GCF_044743385.1 Pseudomonas sp. NPDC087639
CATCCTTTACAAAAGCACTGGAACCGACCCTCGATGCCGAAACCTGCCATTGCGCTCGACTTATTATTGCTGCCGACCTGGCTGGTACCCGTCGAACCCGCAGGCGTTGTGCTCAAGGAGCATGGCCTGGGCATCCGCGACGGTCGCATCGTGTTTATCGGCCCACGCGCCGAAGCGTTGAAGTGTAATGCCACGCAAGTGCGCGAATTGCCGGATGTTCTGCTCAGCCCCGGTCTGATCAACGCCCATGGCCACGCCGCAATGACGTTGTTCCGCGGCCTGGCCGATGATCTGCCGCTGATGACCTGGCTGGAAAACCACATTTGGCCGGCCGAAGCCAAATGGGTCGATGAAGACTTCGTCCGTGATGGCACCGACCTCGCAATCGCCGAGCAGATCAAGGGCGGCATCACCTGCTTTTCGGACATGTACTTCTTCCCGAAAGTTGCCAGCGAGCGCGTGCACAACAGCGGCATCCGCGCACAGATCGCCATTCCGATCCTCGACTTCCCGATTCCTGGCGCCAGCAACGCGGATGAGGCCATTCGTCAGGGCGTCGAGTTGTTCGGCGATCTGAAGCATCACGAACGGATCAAGATCACCTTCGGCCCTCATGCACCCTACACCGTCGGCGACGAGAACCTTGAGAAAATCCGCGTGATTGCCGAGGAGCTGGACGCGTCGATCCACATGCACGTCCACGAAACCGCCTTCGAAGTGCAGCAAGCGGTTGAACAGCACGGCGAACGGCCACTCGCCCGCCTCGGCCGTCTGGGCCTGCTCGGCCCGCGCTTCCAGGCCGTGCACATGACCCAGATCAGCGATGAAGACCTGGCGTTGCTGGTAGAAAGCAACACCAACATCATCCATTGCCCGGAATCGAACCTGAAACTCGCCAGCGGCTTCTGTCCCGTCGAGCGTCTGTGGCAAGCCGGGGTCAACGTTGCGGTCGGCACTGATGGCGCGGCCAGCAACAATGATCTCGATCTGCTCGGCGAGACCCGCACCGCTGCCTTGCTGGCCAAAGCCGTCGCCGGCTCGGCTACCGCGCTCGACGCCCATCGCGCCCTGCGCATGGCCACACTGAACGGTGCACGCGCCTTGGGGATCGAAAGCGAAACGGGCTCGCTGGAAATCGGCAAAGCCGCGGACATTGTCGCCTTCGACCTGTCTGGCCTGGCGCAGCAACCGGTGTACGACCCGGTTTCACAGCTTATATACGCCACCGGTCGCGATTGCGTGAAACACCTGTGGGTCGCCGGCAAACAATTGCTTGACGACCGGCGCCTGACCCGCATGGATGAAGAACAGCTTGGCGCTACTGCGCGAGCCTGGGGCCAGCGCATCAGTGGCCATACCGAATCGTAAATCTCCCGGCACACACGCCTGGGCTACAGCCTTTTTCAAGTTTTTCGAGGAATTGAACATGAGCAACGTCGACCACGCTGAAATCGCCAAATTCGAAGCCCTGGCCCATCGTTGGTGGGATCGCGAAAGCGAATTCAAACCGCTGCACGACATTAACCCGCTGCGGGTCAACTGGATTGACGAACGGGTCAATCTGGCCGGCAAGAAAGTCCTCGACGTTGGCTGCGGTGGCGGCATCTTGAGCGAAGCCATGGCGCAACGTGGTGCCACCGTGATGGGTATCGACATGGGCGAAGCGCCACTGGCAGTTGCGCAACTGCATCAGTTGGAATCCGGCGTCAGCGTCGAGTACCGCCAGATCACCGCCGAAGCCCTGGCCGAAGAGATGCCTGAGCAGTTCGACGTGGTGACCTGCCTGGAAATGCTTGAGCACGTACCGGACCCTTCTTCGGTCATCCGTGCCTGCTTCCGCATGGTCAAGCCGGGCGGCCAAGTGTTCTTCTCGACCATCAACCGCAACCCGAAGGCCTACCTGTTCGCCATCATCGGCGCCGAATACATCATGAAGCTGTTGCCGCGCGGCACCCACGACTTCAAGAAATTCATTCGTCCATCCGAGCTGGGCGCCTGGAGTCGCATGGCCGGCCTGACCGTCAAGGACATCATCGGCCTGACCTACAACCCGCTGACCAAGCACTACAAACTGGCCAGCGACGTTGACGTCAACTACATGATCCAGACCCTGCGCGAGGAGTAAGCCGATGGCCATCAGAGCAGTTCTTTTCGACATGGACGGCACCCTGCTCGACACCGCGCCGGATTTCATCGCCATCTGCCAGGCGATGCGCGCGGATCGTGGTTTGCCGCCGATCAACGACAAGCACATCCGCGACGAGATTTCCGGCGGTGCCAAAGCCATGGTCGCGGTGACGTTTTCGATGGATCCGGAATCGCCTGGGTTCGAGGAGTTGCGCCTGGAGTTCCTTGAGCGCTACCTCGTCGGCTGCGCGGTGCACAGCAAGCTGTTCGACGGCATGGAAGAACTGCTGGCCGACATTGAAAAAGCAAACCTGATCTGGGGCGTGGTCACCAATAAGCCATTGCGCTTCGCCGAGCCGATCATGCAACAGCTGGGGCTGGCCGAGCGCTCGGCATTGTTGATCTGCCCGGATCACGTGACGAAGAGCAAGCCGGATCCGGAGCCGTTGATCCTTGCGTGCAAGATGCTTGATCTGGATCCGTCGACGGTTCTGTTTGTGGGCGATGATCTGCGCGATATCGAGTCGGGGCGTGATGCCGGGACCAAAACGGCCGCAGTGACCTATGGCTACATTCACCCGGACGACAACCCGCGGCATTGGGGTGCGGATGTGGTGGTGGATCATCCGCTGGAGTTGCGCAAGGTGCTTGATAGCGCGCTTTGCAGCTGCTGAGACCTGACGCAGAGCGTCATTGGCTGCATTCCTTTGCTGCGCATGGGAACGATCTGACTGTTGATGAGGTGTTTATGTTTGATTACTCCGCTCGTCCCGAATTGCTCAAGGATCGGGTCATTCTGGTCACCGGCGCCGGTCGCGGTATCGGCGCGGCTGCCGCGAAAACCTACGCGGCTCACGGCGCGACAGTCCTGCTGCTGGGCAAGACAGAAGCCAATCTGACACAGGTCTACGACGAGATCGAAGCTGCGGGCCATCCGCAACCGGCAGTGATTCCCTTCAACCTCGAGACCGCCCTGCCCCATCAGTACGATGAGCTGGCAGCGATGATCGAGACCGAGTTCGGCCACCTCGACGGCCTGCTGCACAACGCCTCGATCATTGGCCCGCGCACGCCGATCGAACAGCTGTCGGGCGAAAACTTCATGCGCGTCATGCAGGTCAACGTCAATGCGATGTTCATGCTGACCAGCACGTTGTTGCCGCTGCTCAAGCTGTCGCAGGATGCTTCGGTGGTGTTCACCTCCAGCAGCGTCGGACGCAAGGGTCGCGCTTACTGGGGCGCTTACGGTGTGTCGAAGTTCGCCACCGAAGGCCTGATGCAGACCTTGGCCGACGAAGTCGAGGGCGTTGCACCGGTACGCTCCAACAGCATCAACCCGGGCGGTACTCGCACCAGCATGCGTGCGCAGGCTTATCCGGGGGAAAACCCGCTGAACAACCCGACGCCGGAGGAGATCATGCCGGTCTACCTCTACCTGATGGGTCCGGACAGCACCGGGATCAACGGCCAGGCATTCAACGCGCAGTAATGCCATACGTCGCATTTGTTGCCGTGGCGGATTCCCGTCGCGGCAGTCATTTAACGCAATTAGCCGTCACAATATAGTCAAATATCCAGCACCGCTCTCTCTCATTTACGTTCAACCCTTTGATTCATAACGGGTTAAATAAAAACGAACTGAATGGCACGACTTTCGCTCTAAATTTCCTCAAAGCATGCCGTGTGAAGGCAATGGGGCAAGGCCTGGTTCGATAGCTTACTAATCGTCATCAGGCAGACTAGACTTACGCCAAATGTCCTACGGGACTGATGGATCAGTACGACACGCAGCCCAAAGCCGCTCTCACCCAGCCTGTAAGACAGACTTACTGCTTAGGGGCTCACGCCATATGAAATCACCTTCCCAGACCAATGCAATTGACTTTGACAGTGCCAAATTGCAACGCCTGGGTTTCGGTCAGCAGCCGCCTCTTCTGGAGCGGCCCGCCAGTCTCGCGCAATTGCGCCAGCAACTGAGCCTGCAACTGCAAACCAGTCTTGAACCACAACGCATCCTCGGTCTGTTTTTCCGTGAAATTCAGCGTCTCGTGCCGCTGGATGCCTTGAGTTACGTGCACCAAGGCAGTGACCTGCGCCTGGAGTTCGGCGCTCGCGGCCATCATTCGGTCAGCTACACCTTGAGCCACGAAGGTGAGCATATGGGCGAACTGATGTTTCGCCGCAACCAACGTTTCAACGAGCAGGAACAGGGCAATCTAGAATCGCTGCTGTCGTCACTGCTGTATCCGATGCGCAACGCTCTGCTGTACCGCGCCGCCACCCAAAGCGCCCTGCGCGATCCACTGACCGGCGCCGGCAACCGCATCGCGATGGAGCAGACACTGCAACGCGAGATCGAGATGTCCCGCCGACACCTGCAGCCGTTGTCGGTGTTGATGCTGGACATCGACCACTTCAAACGGGTCAACGACAGTCATGGTCACAGCACTGGCGATGACGTGCTTAAAGCCGTGGCCGCGTCGATCAAGGGTCAGTTGCGCAACGTCGACATGGTGTTTCGCTATGGCGGGGAAGAGTTTCTGATCCTGCTGTCCAATACCAGCCGGGAAGCGGCGGCGATGGTTGGCGAGCGTCTGCGTTATGCGGCGCAGGCGGCGGAGTATTACGCCGATGGAAAGTTGATAGAGCTGACGGTCAGCCTGGGCTGCTCGACCCTGCTGCCAGGTGAGTCGGCAGAAAGCCTGTTGCGCCGCGCTGACAGCGCGCTGTACGTGGCCAAGCGCGAGGGGCGGAATCGATTGGCGATGGCGGGCTGAGTTTCAAAAATCAATGTGGGAGCAGGCTCGCTCCCACATTTTTTTGCGCAGTGTTGTCAGGTTCAGCTCTCGACCACAGTCCTGCGCTCACGGGTTACCAGCAAACGCTCGGAAGTCTCAAGCTGCATGCACCGCTCCAGGAACAGGTACATGTAGTCGTAGCTCTTGCAGATCGCTTGGCGCAACTCGGCCTGCAAGGCCTTGCTCGGGTTCATGCCCGCCAGGGTGCAGATGATTTCCAGCGCTTCCCACGGATGAGCATCGTCATACTGGGCATGCATTTTCAGCCATTTCATCGCACGCTTGCGGTCTTCTTCGGGGAACGCTGCGGCGTACACCCCGGTAGAACAGACGACCGCCGACCACTCCCCGGTCGCACCCTCGATGGCATAGTTGGTGGCGGCAATGGCCACAATCAGTGAGTCGGCGGAGCTGGTGTGCCAGCACCAATGACTCAAGGCATGCAACTCAGGCGGTACGTGCTGGGCCTGGAGATCTTCCAGACTCACACCGTGTGCGCGACTCCAGTGCACCCAGTAGTCGGCGTGATTGAGTTCAACGCGAATGTTGCGCATCAGCCAACGCCGCGCCATGTCTTCACCGGGGTGACGGGCGAATTTGGTTTTGGTCAGGTTCTGCGCCATGTACAACGCGAACTGCTCAACTACCGGCCAGCCCCCGATCAGGTACTGGCGCATGGTTTTGGCGCTGAGTTTGTTATCACGCATGCGCAGGTAAAGTTCATGTTCGACAACCCGGCGCTTGCTCTCGCTGCAATCCTCAATGAGCTGTTGTGCCCAGGCAGGATAACTTGCAGCTTCCATGAGTGGTCCGGTTCGGTTGAATGTGTCGATCACTGTTCGGCTCCTTTTGATTTGTGATTGTAAGGATCGGCGAGAGACTTCAACGGAACGTGCCAGGCGCTTTGAATAACAGCGGCTGCGGCCTGGCGGGCCGACTTTGCAAACTGTCGCAGGTAAACAATTGCGGGCGTTCGATAACGTAACCCTGAGCGTAATCCACACCAATTTCAAGCAGTGCCTGCTCGATCTGGGTTGTTTCAACAAACTCGGCAATTGTCTGCTTACCCATGACATGCCCGATGTGATTGATCACTTCGACCATTGCGCGGTTAATCGGATCGTCCAGCATATCCTTTACGAAACTCCCGTCGATCTTCAGGAAGTCTACAGGCAAATGTTTCAGATAAGCGAATGAAGACATTCCGGCACAAAAGTCATCTAACGAAAAATAACAACCTAAGCCTTTGAGTTCATTAATAAATCTAATTGCACTGCCCAAGTTTGAAATTGCACTGGTTTCAGTAATTTCAAAACAAATCATTTCAGGCGGTATCGAATAGTTAACAAACTGTTCGCGCAGAAAGTGCAAAAACGCGTCATCGCCTATAGTAATGCCTGACAGATTAATCGCACACATCGCTAATGGCCCTTCATGTTCTTGCGCAATACATTGAGCAATAACCTTGAATACGTTTTGCACTACCCAACGATCCAGTTGACTCATCAAGCCATAGCGTTCGGCGGCAGGAATAAAACTGTTCGGCAGAATCATCCGACCGGCTTCATCGTGCAGACGCAGCAGGATTTCAATGTGTCCTCTGTCGCCGCCACCCTGTTTCAACGGCGCGATTTCCTGGGCATAAAGGCAGAAGCGATTCTCTTCCAGCGCCATATGCAAACGTTGCACCCAGGCCATTTCACCAAAGCGCAGTGAGAGTTCGGAGTCGTCAGGGTGGTAAACCTGGACCCTGTTGCGGCCTTTTTCCTTGGCCATGTAGCAGGCCATATCGGCAGCACGCAGCGAGGCTTCAAGCGTCGTCGGGTTTTGTGCAACATGCACCAGACCTATACTCACCGTGGTCAGGAATGGCCGCCCTTTCCAGACAAAGTGCAGGTTCTGCACGGTCTGGCGCAGTGCCTCGGCGATCTTCTCCGCCGCTTCCGGCGCGCAGTTTTCCAGCAGAATGCCAAATTCGTCACCGCCAAGCCGCGCCAGCGTATCGCCTTCGCGCAGCCCCGATTGCAGCAAGGTGCAGATGTGCCGCAACAGCTCATCGCCCGCAGCATGGCCGCAGGTATCGTTGACCAGTTTGAACTGATCCAGATCCAGGAACATCAGCGCATGCCGCCCGGACTGGCGCGTGAGGTTGTGCAGCGCCTGCTCCAGGCGATATTCAAACTCACGACGATTCGCCAGCCCGGTCAGCGCATCATGGGTGGCCTGCCAGGAAAGATTGGCGATGTATTGCCGCTCCTGGGTCATGTCGTGCAGCACCAGCACCGTGCCACTGACCTTGCCGGCATTGCGGATCGGCGCTCCGACCAGCGTCACCGAAAGCGTGCTGCCATCCAGGCGCTGAATCAGCTTGGAGTGCTCGCTGCCGCCGCTGAGCTGGCCGCTGAGAATGTGCTCGATCAGGGTCAGGCCTTCGGCCTGGGCGTTGTCGTCGAGCAAATTGAACAGCGCCGCCAAGGGCAAACCGGCGGCCTGCTCGGCCTTCCAGTGGGTCATGGCTTCAGCGGCGGGGTTCATGTAGTCAATGGCGCCGGTCACGTCGGTGGTGATGACGCCATCACCAATTGATTGCAACGTCACATGCGCACGATCTTTTTCCATCTGCAACGCCTCGGCAAAGGCATGGCGCTGCTTGAGCAATTTGTGGGTACGCCACAAGGCCAGCACGATCAGCCCAAGCGCCGTGGCAAGGTTGGTGAACAGCAGCAGCCGCAGGATCATCCGCGAGCCTTCGCCCAGGGCATCGCTGAACGCTTTCGCGGCCGGGGTCACGCCATCGTTGATCGCAAAGATCCGCGCCTTCCAGCGCTGGATATCAGCCTCGGTAGCAGCATTGTCGACGATACGTTGATGCATCTCGCGCGCCACGTCATGAAGTTCGATCAGATAAGCATCACCGACCGTCCAGCGATCAATAGCGGTTTCCAGGTAACTGAAGTGACGGAAGTTGAGGTACAGCCAGATCACGCTGGAGACGTCGTCAGGATGGTTGCCGCCCTTGAGAATGCCGTCACGCGCCGATTGCAGATCCGGCGGCTGACGGTCCAGCGCCACGCGCAACTGATGACCGCCCTGGGGCACGGCAATCGCACTTTGGTATTTGAGAAAAATCGCCTCGTCACGACTGTCGGCGTACAGATTGAGGTAGTAAATGGCGTCTTTCTGGCCCTTGGACCAGAGACTTTCCCCCGCCACGTAACCGCGAACGGCCGAGAGCACGTAAAGACTCACCCCGCCCAACAACGCCTGAAACAACACGACGGCAATAAATGGCCAGACGATGCCCAACAACCGTGGCGTTCCGAGAGTCCGCTTTTGCTTCATGAGATCCCTTGCGCAAGCACTGCCAGATGAGCACCGGAAAATACCGCTCCTGACAGCTCAGCCTAGGCTAATTTTCGACATGTCCAAGGGACAGCTGTGCCGTCCTCGATGCCGATCATGCAACCTGGCTGTACGGGGAGGTAATCCGGGTGTTTTTATTCGAAGCAATTCAAGCACTAAGCACAGAAACGCGGACAAAACTCAAGGGCGCTGGATTTGTTGCAAGTGACCGTAGAGTTTGGCGTACAGCCCGCCGTCGGCAATCAACTGCTGATGATCGCCGTCTTCGGCCACTTGCCCGCCGTCGAACACCAAAACCCGATCCGCTTGCTTCACCGCCGACAAGCGGTGGGCGATGATCAGCGTGGTGCGACCATTGAGGAACCGCGCCATGGCCTGATGCAGGTTGTATTCGGTGGCGGCATCAAGGGCTGAGGTGGCTTCGTCAAGGATTACCACTTTCGGCTCGGCGAGGATCATCCGTGCAATCGCCAGACGCTGGCGCTGACCGCCGGACAAGCGCACGCCGGAACGCCCGACGATGCTGTCCAGGCCATCCGGCAAGGCGCGGATGGTGGGTTCGAGCTGAGAGATTTCCAGTGCCTGCCAGCAGGCTTCGTCACTGCGCGTGCGGCCCATGGTCAGGTTGGCGCGCACGGTATCGTTGAACAGCGCAGGGTGTTGCAATACCACCGCAACGTTTTCCCGAACGGTCTCCAGCCCGATTTCCTGCTGGGTCGAACCGCCGAAACGGATGGTGCCGGCCAGCGGCGTGTACAACCCAAGCAGCAATTGCACCAGGGTACTTTTGCCGCCGCCGCTGGCGCCGACAATCGCCACTTTCTCCCCCGGGGCGATGGACAGGTTGAGCTGATTCAGCACCAGTTCATCGCTGTAACCGAAGCTCAGGCCTTGCACCTGAATGCCCACGGTGTCGCGGCCCTTGAACGGATCAACACCACCCGGATATTGCGGCTCATCAGCCCGGGCCAGCAATTCATTGATCCGTGCCAGCGCGCCGCCGGCCGCGTAGTAGGCGTATTGCAGATTCAGCAGTTGCTCCACGGGACCGATCATGAACCACAGGTAACTGAATACCGCGAGCATCTGGCCGATCGACAGGTCAGAGAACAACACTGTGAGCATCGCCGCTGCGCGGAAAATATCGATGCCGAACTGGAACAGCAGCCCGCTGGCGCGATTGGAGGCGTCGGTTTTCCACTGCGAGTTGACCGCGTAGTTACGCACCTCTTGCGCTCGCAGGCCGAGCCGGCCAAGGAAGTAACCCTGACGGTTGCCCGCGCGCACTTCCTGGATGGAATCGAGGGTTTCGCTCAGCGCCTGAGTGAAGCGCGCCGTACTGTCGTTCTCCAGTCTCTTGAGGTGTTTGACCCGTTTGCCCAACTGCACCGTGGCGTAGATCACCAGCGGATTGAACAGCAGAATCAGCAGCGCCAGTTTCCAGTGCATCCACATCAGGATGCTCGCGGTGCCGACCAGCGTCAGCATCGCCACCAGAAAACGGCTTAGGGTTTCACCGACAAACTTGTCGAGGGTATCCAGATCGGTGACCAGGTGCGTGGTCACCGTGCCGCTGCCGAGACTCTCGTATTCGCCGAGGGAAATGCGTTTGAGCCGTTCGATCAGGCGCACGCGAATGCGATAGACGATGTCCTTGGCCAGCCGGGCGAACAGGCGCGACTGCAACACACCAAAGCACAACGCGCTGCAACGCAGAGTCAGGGTGAGCACCAGCATCAAGCCGATATAACCCGCTGCTTGCTGCCACATGCTCGGCAGTACATGGTTCATGATTTTCAGCGCGGCGTCGCCGTGACCGAGCAGGACTTCGTCCACCAGCAATGGCAGCAGCAACGGAATCGGCACGCTGCACAGCGTCGCCAGCACAGCCACGCCGTTGGCGATCCACAGGGATTTTTTGTGATGGAGTGCCAGTCGCCGGACTTCTGCCCAGCTCAGCCGGTCGACACGCTTTACGGCTGGCGTGTCATCGGCTCGGTCAGGCACAGGCTGCGCGCTCCAGCCAACGACCGAGCAGTGGCGACAATTCGCTGAGCGGTTGATAACCGTTGGTCAGCAACGCCAGTTGGCCGTTGCGTTCGGCGAGCAAGGTCGGGAAACCGGCGATGCCCAGATCCTGCACCCAACTGAAATCAGCCTGAGTCGCTTTGTGTTGATCGGCATGATCGAACAACGCGGCAAATTCGATACGCGGCACACCGGCCTGCTCTGCCAGTTCGACCAGCACGCTGGCCTGGGTGACATCGCGACCTTCAGCGTAAAACGCCTGCTGGATCAGTTCGACCAGTGTCCACGCGCAATCCGGCGCCAGGCTACGTGCCGTGACAATCGCCCGGCAAGCAGGCTCGGTGTCGTAGACAAAACCATCGGGCAGCGCGCCGTCGAACTTGAACGGCTGGCCAGTGGCCTCGGTGACGGCCTGCCAGTGTTCAAGAATGTAGCGTCGGGTGGTCGGCTCCAGCGCCGCACCGCTGCCCGTGCGCAATCCGCCAACGACAAGATGCAACTCGACCCCGGCTGCCTGCGCCTGTTCGACCAGTGCCTTGGCCACCGGAGCGAACCCCCAGCACCAGGAACACATCGGGTCCATTACATAGAGCAGGCGCGCAGACATGGTTAAGCCTCGGTGGATGCTTGCTTATAGTTGTAGCCGATCGGGTGCGGCTGGTTGCGGGCCTTGGCCAGTTCAATCTGCTTCTGCCGATCGATGGCGCTGCGGCGGGTTTTCTCGCTCAGGGTGTCCCAGCAGTGCGGGCAACTGACGCCGGCCACGTAATGCTCGGAGGCACGATCCTCAACGCTGACCGGTGTGCGGCAGGCATGACATTGATCGTAGTCGCCTTCGCTGAGGTCGTGTCGCACGGTCACACGGTTGTCGAACACAAAGCAGTCGCCCTGCCACTTGGTTTCTTGCTGCGGCACCTCTTCGAGGTACTTCAGAATGCCGCCCTTGAGGTGATAAACCTCTTCGAAACCCTCGCCCAGCATGTAGCTCGAGGCCTTCTCGCAGCGAATGCCGCCCGTGCAGAACATCGCGACCTTCTTGTGCACGGCCGGATCGAAGTGTTCTTTGATGTAGTCGGGGAATTCGCGAAAACTGGTGGTTTTCGGATCGATGGCGCCTTCGAAGGTGCCGATCGACACTTCGTAATCGTTGCGGGTATCGATCAACAGCACTTCAGGGTCGCTGATCAACGCGTTCCAGTCTTGCGGATCAACGTAGGTGCCGACCTTCTTGTTCGGGTCGACGCCTTCGACACCGAGGGTGACGATCTCTTTCTTGAGCTTGACCTTGGTGCGGTAGAACGGCTGCTCGTCGCAGTACGATTCCTTGTGATCGATGTCGATCATGCGCGGATCGTTCTTGAGCCAGGCGAGCAGGCCGTCGATGCCTTCGCGCGTGCCGGAAACCGTGCCGTTGATGCCTTCTTCGGCGATCAGCAGGGTGCCTTTGATGGCATTGTCGACCATCGCTTGCAGCAGTGGCTCGCGCAGGTTGACGTAATCTTCGAGGGTGACGAACTTATACAGTGCCGCCACGACAATCGGTTGTGTCATGGGTATTTCTCCAGGTGGCTACCCTCGCAAAGGGTGAACCGGATACGAAAAAAAACGCGCCGGGTGAGCGGCGCGTTGCGGATTCTAGCAAAAACATCACCCTCTGCGGCAGCCACCTGTAGGAGCTGCCGCAGGCTGCGATCTTTTGATCTTAATGTTTGCTACCGCCGGCACAGGTCGGCGACGCCGGGGCGGCGCCGATCTCTGCCCATTCCTGCGGGGTGTAGGTGTGCAGCGCCAACGCATGAAACTCGCCCATCAGCTCGCCGAGCGTGCCATAGACTTTCTGGTGGCGCTTGACCCGGTTCAGGCCGTCGAACTGCGCGCTGACCACCACAGCCTTGTAGTGGGTTTGCAACCCGCGACTGTGCATGTGGCTTTCATCCAGCACTTGCAGATGCTCAGGCTGAAGCAGGGCCAGCGTCGATTCGATGCGTTGTTGCATGGTCATCACGAACTCCGCTTATGGCTTTTTCTTGGCCGGAGCAGCGCCTTTCGGTGCCAGCTCGTTGGTCATGTCTTCGAGCAACTTGTTAACGACAGGAACGGCGCTTTCCAGCTTGGCCTGGGTCATCTGGGCCGATTGCTGGGTCAGCTGCGGCATTTTTTCCAGGACTTTCTTGCCCAGTGGCGACTTGTAGAAAGCGACCAGGTCTTTGAGCTCGGATTCGCTGAAGTTGCTGGTGTAGAGCTTGACCATGTCAGGCTTCAGCTTGTTCCAGCCAATGGCCTGATCCAGGGCGGCGTTGGCTTTGGCCTGGTAGGTTTCCAGCGTGGCTTTCTTGGATTCCGGGGCCTTGGTCTGTTCAAAACGCTGGGCGAACATTTGCTGCACTTGCATGTACACCGGAGTGCCCAGTTTGTCAGCGTGCGCCAGGGTCAGGAAAGCTTCGGCACTGGCGTTGTGGCTGGCGGTATCGGCAAGCACCTGGCCGCTGGCGCAAACCAGTGCAACCGCGGTACAGATGGCACGAAGACGAGTCATCGAGTTTCCTTTTCTAGCTA
Source organism: Pseudomonas sp. NPDC087639 (assembly GCF_044743385.1). Taxonomy (NCBI): domain Bacteria; kingdom Pseudomonadati; phylum Pseudomonadota; class Gammaproteobacteria; order Pseudomonadales; family Pseudomonadaceae; genus Pseudomonas; species Pseudomonas sp. NPDC087639. The sequence continues at coordinate 12,873 of NZ_JBIUWI010000057.1, forward strand.
ACGAGGTAAAACCCCAAGGGCGACCATTCTGCGCCTAAAAAACGCTATGGCTCAACCCCCGCGCCTTGCCGCGCTTGATTGGCGGGGTTTTACCGGTCAACAATCGGATTGATGGAACCACCTGGGCCGACGCCGGCCTAATCAGCGCAAACAGACCAACAGGAGTGTGCACGATGAGCCGTATCGAAACCGACAGCCTGGGCCAGATCGAAGTCCCGGACGACGCCTACTGGGGTGCTCAGACGCAACGCTCGCTGATCAACTTCGCCATTGGCCAGGAGCGCATGCCACTGCCGGTGCTGCACGCTCTGGCCCTGATCAAGAAAGCCGCCGCCCGGGTCAACGACCGTAATGGCGACCTGCCCGCCGACATCGCGCGCCTGATCGAACAAGCCGCCGACGAAGTGCTCGACGGCCAGCACGACGATCAGTTCCCGCTGGTGGTCTGGCAGACCGGCAGCGGCACCCAGAGCAACATGAACGTCAACGAAGTGATCGCCGGTCGCGCCAATGAACTGGCCGGCAACCCGCGCGGCGGCAAAATCCCGGTACACCCGAACGACCACGTCAACCGCTCGCAAAGCTCCAACGACTGCTTCCCCACCGCCATGAGCATCGCCACAGCGAAAGCTGTACAGGAACAACTGCTGCCAGCGATCGCCGAGCTGTCCGGCGGCTTGGCCGAACTTGCCGCGCGGCACATGAAGCTGGTGAAAACCGGCCGCACGCACATGATGGATGCGACGCCAATCACCTTCGGCCAGGAACTGTCCGGCTTCATCGCGCAACTGGATTACGCCGAACGAGCGATCCGCGCGGCGCTGCCGGCGGTCTGTGAACTGGCACAAGGCGGCACCGCCGTCGGCACCGGGCTGAACTCACCGCACGGTTTTGGCGAGGCCATTGCCGCAGAACTGGCGGCATTGTCCGGTTTGCCCTTCGTCACCGCACCGAACAAGTTCGCGGCGCTGGCCGGGCACGAGCCGCTGACCAGCCTGTCCGGCGCCTTGAAAACCCTCGCCGTGGCACTGATGAAAATCGCCAATGACCTGCGTCTGCTCGGTTCCGGTCCACGCGCAGGCTTCGCTGAAGTGAGGCTGCCAGCCAACGAACCGGGCAGTTCGATCATGCCCGGCAAGGTCAACCCTACCCAGTGCGAAGCGTTATCGATGCTCGCCTGCCAGGTGCTGGGCAACGACGTGACGATCGGCATTGCCGCGAGCCAGGGCCACTTGCAGTTGAACGTGTTCAAACCGGTGATCATCCACAATCTGCTGCAATCGATCCGCCTGCTCGGCGATGGCTGCAGCAACTTCCAGCAGCACTGCATTGCCGGGCTCGAACCGGATGCCGAAGTCATGGCCAAACATCTGGAACGTGGGCTGATGCTGGTGACGGCGTTGAATCCGCACATCGGTTACGACAAGTCGGCGGAAATCGCCAAGAAGGCTTACAGCGAAGGAAAGACTTTGCGTGAGGCGGCGCTTGAGTTGGGTTATCTGACCGATGAACAATTCGATGCGTGGGTGCGGCCGGAGAACATGATCGAGGCCGGGGCCAAGGGCTAACAGCAAAAAGATCGCAGCGTGCCGCAGCTCCTACAGGGAAACGCATTCCAAATGTAGGAGCTGCGGCACGCTGCGATCCTTTGATCTTCAAGCCATGCGCAGCCGCCGCGCCTTCAGCCCGGCGATCAACGAAGGCCCCAGCGCCACCAGCGCCGAGCCCAACACCACCAGTACCGCCCCGCCATAACCCAGGCCGTTGATCTGCTCGGCATGCACATAGTCCGGCCATATCCACGCCGCAATCGCCACTGCCCCGAACGTCACCAACGGCGTTATCGCCAACGTCGCACTGACCCGCGATGCCTCCCAATGCGCCAGCGCTTCGGCGAACGCGCCATAAGCGATCAGCGTATTCATGCAGCATGCCAGCAGCAGCCAGCCTTGCAGCGGACTCAATTGCAGCGCTTCGAGCGGATGCACCCAGGGCGTCAGCAACAGCGCGCAAAACAGGTAGATCACCATCATCACCTGCAGCGAATTCCACACCGTCAGCAATTGCTTCTGGCCCAGCGCATAGAAGGTCCAGACCGTCGACGCCAATAACACCAGCAACACCCCGGCGGTGTAATCCGACAGCGAAGTCAGCAACTCCGCGAGACGCTGATTGAAGAACAACACAAAACCGATCAGCAACACTGCCAGACCGACGCCCTGACCGATACTGAATCGCTCCTTGAACACGAACAGGCTGGCGATCAGCAACATGATCGGCCCCATCTGCACCACCAGTTGCGCAGTGCCGGGGCTGAGCAGATTGAGGCCCATCAGGTACAAAACGTAGTTACCGACCAGGCCAAGCACCGCCATCAGCACCAGCCATCCGCCCTTGGGGCCGAGCACTTTACGACTCGGCAGGCTTTTGGTCGCCGCCAGATAAATGAACAGGCAGCCGCCGGACACCAGCAAGCGAAACCAGGTCACGGTGACAGGGTCCATCACCAGCAGTACCTGTTTGAGTTTGATCGGCAGGATGCCCCACAAAAATGCGGTCAGCAGCGCCAGGCACAAGCCATATACCCAGCGCCCCGATGAAATGTGCATGCGAACCCCAACGGCTGCTGACAAGAGCCGTCATTCTAGGCGCAGTGCCGAACGCGACACAGAGACAGTTGGAGACACGCCGCGAATGAAACTGTGCAGGTCGCAGCATTAAATTGACGAGGCGCCGTTGATCGGCTGGGCAGGCAAGGTAAGTGCTTCAGGCATAAGCTCATTGGATCCACTCGCAATCAATGCACGTCAGGAGACCCGTCATGTTAGGCATGCGCGCCCAAGACCCTGCCCCCGCCACACAGTTTCGCAGCGACCGCGTATGCCGGGTGAATGGCGAATTGTTTTTCAGCACTCGGGAAAACACCCTGGAAGGGCCTTTCGACAGTCACGAGAGCGCCGAGCGGGGGATAAAAGCTTATATCGCGCGGATGCAGGTTATGGATTCCAACAGATAAACTGCGGTGCTTCCTTCGCGAGCAGGCTCGCTCCCACAGTTGAAATGCATTCCAAATGTGGGAGCGAGCCTGCTCGCGAAAGCGCTAGAACGAACAACAAACTCTTTGGAGCCTAGCGCACAGCCTCAAACAACCCCGTAGCACCCATCCCGCCGCCCACGCACATCGTGACGACGCCGTAACGCAGATTGCGCCGCTGCAACTCTCTCACCAGATGCCCGACCTGCCGCGACCCGGTCATGCCGAACGGGTGGCCAATGGAAATCGACCCGCCATTGACGTTGTATTTGTCATTGTCGATCTCCAGCCGATCCCGGGCGTACAGGCACTGCGAAGCAAAGGCCTCGTTCAGTTCCCACAAATCGATGTCCGCCACTTGCAGGCCCCTGGCCTTGAGCAGTTTCGGCACAGAGAACACCGGGCCGATGCCCATCTCGTCCGGCTCGCAACCGGCGACGGTGAAACCACGGAAAAACGCTTTCGGCTTGAGCCCCAGTTGCAGGGCCTTTTCCAGGCTCATGACCAAGGTCATCGATGCACCGTCGGACAGTTGCGACGAGTTGCCCGCCGTTACCGAACCGTCGTCAGCAAACACCGGCTTCAATCCGGCGAGGCTTTCGTAAGTGGTGTCCGGACGGTTGCAGTCGTCGCGCTCGACGATGCCATCGAGGATCTGCACTTCGCCGCTGTTCTTGTCCTCGACCCGGTACTTCACCGCCATCGGCACGATTTCATCATCAAACAACCCAGCCGCCTGCGCCTGCGCCGTGCGCAGCTGACTTTGCAGCGAATAGCGATCCTGGGCTTCGCGGCTGACGCCATAACGCCGTGCCACCACTTCAGCGGTCTGGCCCATCGTGTAGTAGATGCCCGGTGTCTGCTGCTTGAGCAACGGGTTGATCAAGTGATCGGTGTTGACGCTTTTCAGGGTCAGGCTGATCGACTCGACGCCGCCGGCGACGATGATGTCGCTGCAACCCGAAGCGATCTGGTTGGCGGCGATCGCAATCGCCTGCAAACCGGAAGAACAGAAACGGTTGAGGGTCATCCCGGCGACGCCGGTGCCCAATTGCGAGAGCACCGCGACGTTGCGGCCGATGTTGTAGCCCTGCGCGCCCTCGTTGGAACCGGCACCGACGATGCAATCCTCGACGCTGGCCGGGTCGATGTCGTTGCGCTCAAGCAGTGCATTGACGCAATGCGCTGCCATGTCATCGGGACGGGTCTGGTTGAACTTGCCGCGAAAGGACTTGGCCAGCCCGGTTCGTACGCTGTCGACGATCACCACTTCACGCATGGCATACCTCATTGTTGTTGTCGGTTGAGAGTGGCTCGAGCATAAGCCCACCAAATGACCGACCGCGACAATCATTCACCCCGCGTATGCGTGCCCATCGCTTCAGTCCTTGTGCTTTTTGGCCTTCTTGTCGGACTTCTCGAAAGCCTCTTCCAGCGCGAGGTTGATCGTGCGCAACACCTTGACCCGCGCCCAGCGTTTGTCGTTGGCCTCGACCAATGTCCACGGAGAAATCTCGGTGCTGGTGCGGTCGACCATGTCGCCCACGGCAGCACGGTAGGCGTCCCACTTGTCGCGGTTGCGCCAGTCGTCTTCGGTGATTTTGAAGCGCTTGAACGGAATTTCTTCGCGCGCCTGAAAGCGCTCCATCTGCGTGTCCTTGTCGATGGCCAGCCAGAACTTGACGACGATCACCCCGGCGTCAGCGATCTGCTCTTCATAATCATTGATTTCGCTGTAGGCGCGCAGCCAGTCGGCCGGGCTGCAAAAGCCTTCGATGCGTTCCACCAGCACCCGGCCATACCACGAGCGGTCGAACACGGTGAACTTGCCCCGCGCCGGCAGATGCCGCCAGAAGCGCCACAAATACGGCTGCGCCCGCTCCTCTTCGGTCGGCGCGGCAATCGGCACGATGCTGTACTGGCGTGGATCGAGCGCCGCCGCCACCCGGCGAATCGCCCCGCCCTTGCCCGCCGCATCATTGCCCTCAAACACGGCAACCAAGGCGTGGCGGCGCATGCGTTTGTCGCGCATCAACCCCGACAGTCGCGCCTGCTCGGTGATCAGTTGCTCTTCGTAGTCTTTCTTCTCCAGGCGCTGAGTCAGGTCGAGGCTGTCAAGCAGGTTCAACTGATCGACCGCCGTGCCCAACGGTGCGGCGTTGACTTCCTCGGTGTGCACATCCGGGCGCTTCAGGGCATTTTGCAGGCCCTCAAGGAGAATCTTGCCGACCGCCAGACTGCGGTAGTTGGCGTCCATGCCTTCAATGACGTGCCACGGTGCGTAGTCGCGACTGGTGCGGCGCAGCACGCGCTCGCCGTATTTGACGAACTTGTCGTAGGTTTGCGATTGCTGCCAGTCCAGCGGGCTGATGCGCCAGCTGTGCAGCGGGTCATCGGCGAGAGACTTGAGCCGCGCTTTCATCTGCTTCTTGGACAGGTGAAACCAGAACTTGAAGATCAGCGCGCCTTCATCGCAGAGCATTTTTTCCAAGCGTTCGGCGGCGTTGATCGCCTGATCCAGGCGCGGATCCTTGAATAAACCATGCACCCGCCCCTGCAGCATCTGGCTGTACCAGTTACCGAAGAAAACCCCCATACGCCCCTTGGCCGGCAGCATCCGCCAATAGCGCCACGCCGGTGGGTGCGCCAGCTCTTCATCAGTCTGCTGGTCGAAGGTGCGTACCTCAATCAGGCGCGGGTCCATCCACTCGTTGAGCAGCTTGACCGTCTCGCCCTTGCCCGCACCTTCGATGCCGTTGATCAAAATGATCACCGGGAAACGCTTTTGCTGCTGCAATTCGAACTGGGCTTCCAGCAACGCCTCACGCAGCGCCGGGACGGCGGCCTCGTAAGTGTCTTTGTCGATGGCGTGACCGATTTCAGCGGATTCAAACATTGGACGGCTCCTTCCAGGGTTCAGCAAGACTAGCGGATTGGGCACGGACGAGGCACAGAAATTCCCGCGGGTGGCGGATTGTCCTCGGGTCATCGCGAGCAAGCCTTGCCATGGATCAAGCAGCGCCTGCGCGATCGGCTAGAATGGCCGCCTTGTCGTTGCCGAGCCTGCCATGAAACCTGTAATGCCCCAAGCCCAACTCGACTGGGATGATCAGGGACGCCCGCGTTCGCGAGTGTTCGATGACGTGTATTTTTCCGACAAGTCGGGGCTGGATGAAACCCGTTATGTGTTCCTTGAACAGAACCGTTTGGCCGAGCGTTTTGCCGCGTTGCCGGAGAATGGGCGCCTGGTCATCGGTGAAACCGGGTTCGGCACCGGGCTGAATTTTCTCTGCGCCTGGCAACTGTTCGAGCAACACGCGGTGGCGGGTTCCAGGCTGCATTTTGTCAGTGTCGAAAAGTACCCGTTGAGCCCGGCCGACCTGCAACGCGCGTTGGCCTTGTGGCCAGAACTCAAACCGCTGGCCGATCAGTTGCTCAAGCATTACGTCGCCATTCATCAAGGCTTCCAACGCATCACGCTGGCCGACGGTCGGGTGACGTTGACGCTGCTGATCGGCGATGCCCTGGAACAATTGCCACAGCTGGATGCACAGATCGATGCGTGGTTCCTCGACGGTTTTGCCCCGGCAAAAAACCCGGACATGTGGACCGCCGAGCTGTTCGTCGAACTGGCCCGACTGGCGGCCCCCGGCTCGACCATCAGTACCTTCACCAGCACCGGTTGGGTGCGGCGCTTGCTTAACGCTGCCGGGTTCAAGATGAAACGCACGCCGGGCATCGGCCACAAGTGGGAAATCCTGCGTGGCGAGTTCCTCGGCTGGCCACCGGAAGTGCCACCACCAGCCCCCGAGAAACCCTGGTTCGCGCGCCCTGCCCCTCTGACCGGTGAGCGCCGGGCGCTGGTGATTGGCGCAGGTCTGGCGGGCTGCGCCACGGCGGCCAGCCTTGCAGCGCGCGGCTGGCAGGTGAGTTTGCTCGAACGCCACGACGCCGTGGCGCAAGAAGCCTCGGGCAACCCGCAAGGTGTGCTGTATCTGAAACTGTCGGCCCATGGCACCGCACTATCGCAACTGATTGTCAGCGGCTTCGGTTACACCCGCCGCCTGCTCGAAAGTCTGCAACGCGGTACCGACTGGGACGATTGCGGCGTGCTGCAACTGGCGTTCAATGCCAAGGAAGCCGAACGCCACGCTCAATTGGCAGAAGCCTTCCCGACAGACCTGTTGCAGTGGCTCGACCAGCCTCAAGCGCAGGCCCGCGCCGGTGTGGGTCTGGAGCATGGTGGTTTGTACTATCCCGAAGGGGGTTGGGTGCATCCACCCGCGCTGTGTCAGGCACAGGCCATGCAACCGAACATCGAATTGCTCAGCCATCGCGAAGTGCTGGAACTGCGCAAGGTGGATGATCAATGGCAAGCCTTCGACGGTGACCGTTTGCTCGCCAGCGCTCCCGTCGTGGTGCTGGCCGGTGCTGCCGAGATCAAACGTTTCGCGCAAAGCGCCGAGTTACCGCTCAAGCGTATTCGCGGACAGATCACACGCCTGGCGCAGACGGAACAAAGCCAGGCACTGGCCACAGTGGTGTGCGCTGAAGGCTACGTCGCACCCGCACGACTGGGTGAACACACCCTCGGCGCCAGCTTCGATTTCAACAGCGACGACCTGACCCCGACCACCGCCGAACACCTGGGCAATCTGGCGATGCTCGAAGAGATTTCCAGCGACCTCGTCTCACGCCTGATCATCAGTGAACAGGATGTTGAGAACCTACTGGGCCGCGCGGCTTTCCGCTGCACAAGCCCGGACTACCTGCCGATCGTCGGCCCCCTCGCCGACCGTGCCGCGTTCACTCACGCGTACGCGGCGCTGAGCAAGGATGCCCGACAAGTGCCGGACATCGCCTGCCCTTGGCTCGACGGTCTATACGTCAACAGCGGCCATGGCTCGCGCGGTCTGATCACCGCGCCACTGTCCGGCGAACTGCTCGCGGCCTGGTTGAACGATGAGCCGTTGCCACTACCAAGAAGCGTTGCCGAGGCCTGTCACCCCAACCGTTTCGCGTTACGTCAGCTGATACGCGGCAAGTAAAGCTTCAATCACCGGGCATCGCACAGATGCCCAGGTCCATCAGCCGTATCGCATCGTTGGTCAGGCGGGTGACCACTGTTTCTTCGGCCTCCTCGCGCTTGAGTTTGATCGCATCCATCTGGTTCAGGTAATCCCCGGTGGTCAGCTTGGTCGCCTGATCAAAAACGGCATCGATTTGCGATGCGAACGTTTGCTCAATGCTGTTGAACGATCGCGGAAACGTGCGCTTGAGGTACTCGCACCAGAATGGCTGACGCAGCATGAATGTCAGCCATTCGGAGGACAGTTCAGCGGTATTGACCGCATTTTTTGCCGTAGCCAGATCCGCTTCGGTCACTCCGCCCAACACGGCAAACCGCATATGCCGAGGCTGCCCCGGCAGATCAAGGTCATCGGCAAGGCCTGTACGATACGCAAGGTTCACCTCAAGCGGATCGGCAGTCGGGTTCTTGCGCACATGCTCTTGGGCGATGTGGTCCAGTTTGTCCAGCCGGAACAGGCCCCTGCCCAGTTGGAGCAAAGGCTTTGCACTGGTGGTTCGGCCACCGGCGAGGCTGGTCACCCTGTCGACTTCCACGGCGACTTCAATATGGCTGAAATTCATCGCCGCCGTATCCGCACAGTTGATCGGGTTGGCGGCCAGATTGAGCACTTGCTCGCATAACTCTGCGTCGGATTCCGCGGCTTCAAGGATCGCCCAAACCCGGCGATGCATGTCGTCGCTGACCTTTTCAGAGTCGGCCGTATTGCCGACCTCCGCCAGCAAATGAAACAGGCCCTCGGCCCGTGGATCGTCCTTGAAGGCTGTCCAGATCCGGTTACGCCGGCCCCAGTCCTCTCCGGCTCCGTCCTTAAACCACAGTGAGCGCGCCTGCTGCTCATCGAGTCGAGCGATATCGTCTTCCAGATAGCCCATGCCGATACCGACGTTGTTTCGATAATCGGCCAGATGAGTGGCGCTGGTGCTCGACAAGGGATTACCGCGCAGGTTGACGGCCTGACTGAAACGTTTCGATGTTTTGAACAGCCAGTTCGGCAGCTCCTTGATGTCGTTGTTGCGCAGATCCACCCAGTCCAGATAAGGCAGGCGTGCAAGGCCTTTGGGTAATTCGGTGGCACCCGTCTCACGCAAGGACAGGGAGTGCAGGTCAAACATCTTGCTCACGTCCGGGGTCGCGCCCAACGGGTTACTGCTCAGGTTCAAGTTGCACATTGTGCGTATGTTGCTCAGCTTCACCAGAGACTGTTCGGTCAGCTTGATCTGGTTACCCGCCAGACTCAACCGGGCGAGATTGGGCATGTGCGACAGAATCTCGGGCAGCCGCGTGATTTTATTGTTGTCGAGTTGCAGGGACTCGACCTTTTTGAATGACTTGAGGAAATAAACGAGATCATCGCCCTGCGCCATGTTTTTCATCGACAACTGCTGAATATGATCGAAGTTCAACTCCGGCGGTAACGTGGGCAATGCCCCCACCCGCATTCCGTCGAGATTCAGCACACAGACCGATTGACCACTTTCATCGGTCGCCAGAAACAGCCGCCGAAACCCGTCTTCAATCAGCCCTGCCGTCAACTTGCGGCTGTACCACACTTCACGCAAGTCACCGCCCAGCGCCCTCATCGCAGCTATGTCCTCACTCCAGACGTCCAGCACCTCACGCAATTGCAGCAGATCATGGCGCAGACCTTTCACCCGGGCCGCGCGGGTCAACGGGTCGGCGCCCAACTGATCGATAAGCTCGATGGCCTGCGCTTGGGAGAAACGTGGATAGAGTTTTCTCACCTTGCGGATCAGTGCTCGCGGATGCGTGGTCGCCGTCGCTGCATGGTCGGCTTGAACACAGCCGAGTTCAGCGCTCAGCGGTGCAAACTCGCCGCCGGCCAATAGCTGGGCACTGGTCTCACGCTCATCCAGTGCAACGTTGAGTAATTTGCTGCGCAGCCGCGCACTGTCGGCGTCCACAGGATCGGCGAAGCCGGCGGCGATGCGCTGGCGCGGAGGGAGTGCCTTGAGGATCGCGGCATAAAGGCTGTCGGGACCTGCTGCGGTAATCCCGAGGGATTTACCGTCCCCGCCAAACGCTTCGTAGCCGTTGCTGGATTTGACCAGCGTGCAGGTGTTCAGGGGTGTCGCCGATTCATTACCGATGGCTTCCAATATCGGCCCGGTCAGTGTCTTGTCACGCACCGACAGGCGCAGTTCAGCGTCCCATCCACCCAAACGGGGCAGCAACTGGATGGCCAGTTTTTCACAGTCGGCATTGGCGATCTGCGGTACGTGAAACCCGCTTAGCGCGCGATCGAGTCGCACTTGGGCGCTAGCTTCGCGGGCTTTTTGCGCCAGCCGCAAGGGCACTCGCCCGGTGGAGCGCAAATGCAAACGATCGACACTCGACGCCTGATCAATCAGGCGTTGCGCATAGCGCGCGGGAATATCGGCGAACACGCTACGCAGCTTCTTCACCTCGTCCGCATCACTCTGGTCATGTCGCTGGTACATTCGCTCAAAAACCGCGCGACGATCAGCCTTGAACGCCGCCCCCAGTTTTTTCGCCAACGCTGGCCTTTGCGACTCAGGGCTGACCCTGGCTCCCAGCAACGTATCGACCTCGTGCTGAAACAGGCCATCGATTACCGTCTGGAGCAACTGCCCCTCCTCCAGTTGATCCTGGCTGACAGCCACGCTGAGTTCTTCATCGAGGAGGGTGGTCGCTGGATGGGTTGCAGTGATTGTGCCTTCGGGATCACTGACTGCGATGTAGCGATCAGTAGGCCAGCCCGGCAGTTTCGGCAGGCCGTGCAACTGCTCCGGCAGTGGCTGGCCAGCGTGGGTTTCGCCGCTTTGCAGTTCGATGATGAATTGGCGTAACCGGCGCTCGATCCGCAAGCGCTCCACGGTGTCGCGTAACCGGGCAGGCAAGACCAGGTTGTCAGTAAAGGCGCGCTGCAATTCATCGTGCGGGATGTTGCTGATTCGGCGAATCATCTCCAGATCCGTATCCCCGAACTCGCTCAGATGCGGATCAATGCGTTTGAGGGTATAGGGCGCGCTTTTCCACTTTTCGACATCTTCAGCCGCCAGGCGCCAGCCACCCTCGATGTGCTGTTCAAGCTCGGCGGCATAGGCTTGAGGGCGCTCAGGATGGTCAAGACGCCAGACCCGACTGACTGGATCGATGCTTCCGGAAAATATCCGATGGTCAACCCGAGCCACGGTTTTGTCCCGGATCTGATAGAGCTCCTCAGAGCCATCCGCCACCGTAAATCCCGATGGAAGCTGATGCTCATACGTCCTCAGATCGGGCTTCCACAGGCGTGGTTTGCCGGTCGGGTCGAGAATCGCGGTGAACTGGTCGAAAAACTCCGGATGGGCACGAACCAGTTTGCTTCCCAACGCACCGACCGCCTTCTGCGCACCGGCGAAAACGCCCATCAGCAGAATATTTTCGACCACGCTGAGCACATGTGACAAAGCCTCCTGCTGATCGCCCCGACGCCAGTCTTCGACCCCTTCGTACACCTCCGCCAACAGTTGCCCGAGCGCGACCCCCATCATCAATTGGCCGACTACCGGAACGAAAAAACCTGCCACCGTCGCAATCGTCACACCCAGTTCGAGAAAATCGAGAAAGCGTTTCTGACGCACCTCTTCATCAACATCGGCGGTCGGCACGGCGAGCTTGCGAGCGTCGATCTGCATCTTGCCGACGTGACTTTGCACCATGAACTCGAACAGTGGCACGGTGATCGGCAACTGCCGGATGTGGCCCAGATCAGCTTTATCGGCGAAGGTTTTGAAGAAGTCGGCCTTGTCATCTTCGTCAAGACTGTTGGCGAAATAGTCCTTGTAGCTTTTCACATTCAATTTCTGCGTGAGGTACTGCTTGAATGCGTTGAAACTGGCGTACTCGTACAAAGGCCTTTGCGGCTCGTTGGCCATGTACACCAGGCACCATTCGTCCGGGTACAACTCGAACGACCGGACGGAAAACACCACAACACCCCAGACGCAACTGTCGAGCACCTCAATGCCCTGCATGAGCAATGCACGCTTCTTGTAATGCAGGGTTTTCGACGAGACCTCGCCATCAGCGGCAATCAGCCTCTGGATCGTTTGCAGGCCTTGCGGCGTGATGTGCTGCCTTAGCCCGGCCAAATGCATATCCAGTTGCAGCAGGTGTTTTTTCAGCGTCGCGATATCGCGAGTCATCGGGCTGGTCGCAACCACTTTGCCGTCGCTGTCGGCCAGGCCGAACACCTGCTGGAAATGTTCCTGGTAGCGTTTACCCAGATCCAGTTCGCGACAGAATCTGGCGAACGATGCCGGGGTCAACCCGGCCACGCCTGAGGGTGCGCCATGCACCTGGATCAAACTGCCGACAGGATAATTGTCGGCCTCTTCGTCCTCGCTGAAGTTCTGCATCGCCGCGTGCAGCAATGTTTGTGAAGCGTGCGCAAAGGTTTCAATACCTTGGGCGTCGGTTGAGGTCGGCAGGCAACCGCAATCGATCCCCGGCAGACTCAACAGATCCTTCTCGACATTGAAGCTCGCCGACCACTTGCGACTCAACGCCTTGGTCAATTCGGCAATGCAGAAGCTTTTCAGGGGTTTGAGCAGCAGTAGATCCTTCTCGACCTTGAGCTGAGCGGCGTGCAGGTCGCGCGCGGTCTGGTCGAGTGCGGCCAAAGTGGCGACCGAACTCTTGAGCAGCATATCGGGCAGGTTTTTTTGCAGCGCCTCGGCGCTGTCCAGGTCGCCTGTGGCTTCGAACAAGGCGCTGAGTACTTCATTTTGAGTCAATGCGCGCGGTGCGGATTTATCCTGTGTGGTGTTCATCGGCAATAGTCCTTTATTGCAGGATTGAACTTCAACCTTATCCACATTCACTACAAATTAAAACATATAACCCTAACTCATTTAAATTACATTACAGCAAACACACCTCACCCAAGACCGTGCGGTATATATTTATATTAAACATTCAAATACTAACGCAAAGCACACAAGAAACCATTCAATAAAAGAACTTTTTTATCACGACAGCCAAACATAACATGGCATCTCATATAAAAAAGAGACTTCCATCATGACTTCACCTACAAATAACACGCCCAACACGATATCGGACGCTGACGCCATCGCGAACATCTTCGATGTCGTCAAAGATCAGGACAAGGCAACTGCCGTGCAACGATTCATCACCCACGGCATGGCAAAAGACGACCCCACGAGGCTGGCCGGTTTTCGCGCAACGCTCGATGAAGCGCTGCCCTATCAGGATTATATTGATGAGTTGGCAGGCAAACTGGAAACACTGGAGAATTTCTGCAGACGCGAACTTCGCCATGAACTCAAGCAAACCTATGGGACACGCTTCAGCGTCAACGACAGCATCAGGCTCAAGCCTGAAAACACTACGGATGTTGCGTCCTGTACCTACACCCTGCTGCAGGCGGCGATGTTGAATTTCACCGACGAAGAAGCGGCTCCCGGTTATTTCTCGAACGACAGCGAGATTTTGGACATTCTTGGCCAGGCAACAGGTGACGCCCCTGACGCGATCAAGGTGTCCGCACAAGAGTTTGCTACTCTGAGTCGCAAACTGGATCTGGGAGGTCAATACCAAAAACACATCGCCAGAACGTTTAAAGTTTCAACTATTGAATTGATCGGCACGCGCCTGCACAAATTCAACATGAAACTCAGCGGCTATGAAAAGTACTTCAAAAATCCCGATTTTCCTCTGCACCGGCTTTTCACCCTGTTGGATCTGACCAATGGAAACGGGGATATTTTCTATGGCGCCAATTTTAATAACGGCAAAATAGAACTGCAGTCGATACAGTTATTTGGCGAGTACACCACCGATGCAATTCTGATCACATGCCGGACTGACCAATCGCCAAAAGACCATCACATCGTATACATCCCCAACGACACGGGTGACGGCTTCTACACAGACGATAGCGAAGACCAGTCAAAATATCGATTCGCCATCAACTTCCTTGCAAATAACGAATTCCAAACACTCATCTTCTCCCAACTTACCAATACCGAACAAAATAAAATAAAGGCAAAGGACCTGACTAACATTTCGGCTGTCAACGACATAACGTATATCCCGCTAAAGAAAGGGCTGTGCAAACATCTCTTCGACCGCTATCTGGATAAGTTGTCCGCAGATGCCAGGGACATTGCCGTGCCACTCGCCAATGTCAACGAGCCCGCCTACGCCAACAGGCGCGGCGTTCATACCTTGGGTAAGAGCGAGCGACTTTGCACCAGCCCGACCCATAATTTCAGCCGCCGCTTGCGCACTTACGCCACGGATGAATTGCTGGGCTCCGTGTTCGCCGGTCTGGGCAGTTGGACCGCCATCGAGAAGTACAATGCCCTGTCACGCCTGCTGGATCTGAAAAAACGATTGTCCTCGCCTGATACCGATCGCGAGGGTTTGCGGGTGGACGCCGACTGACAACCCGCTACAAAACCATCGTCGATCAAACCCTTCAGTTATCAGCAAACAGCGAAGGGTCAACGCCCGCTTATTCCGGAGCGCGGATATATACAACAACGGCCTTATAACTTATCGTTCTAAAACTCCACTTACCGGGGCGGGTCAGTTTCTGAGTGCCTGCCCTTTTGGCGAGGCATGGCTTGACACCCTCCCCAACGGAAAAACCGGTAAGGATTTTATGTGCGGATTAGCTGGCGAGTTACGTTTTGATCAACAACCTGCAGACCTTGCAGCCATTGAGCGAATCACCCATCACCTGGCCCCTCGCGGCCCTGACGCGTGGGGCTTCCACGCCCAAGGGCCGATTGCCCTGGGCCATCGTCGCCTGAAAATCATGGACCTGTCGGACGGCTCGGCGCAGCCGATGATCGACAGCCAGTTGGGCCTGTCACTGGCCTTCAACGGCGCGATCTACAACTTCCCGGAGCTGCGTGCCGAACTTGAAGCGCTGGGCTACGCCTTCTATTCCGGTGGCGACACCGAAGTGCTGCTCAAGGGTTATCACGCCTGGGGCGAAGCGCTGCTGCCAAAACTCAACGGCATGTTTGCATTCGCCATCTGGGAGCGCGATGCGCAGCGTCTGTTCATCGCCCGTGACCGTCTCGGCGTGAAGCCGCTGTACCTGTCACGTACCGGCCAGCGTTTGCGTTTTGCCTCGGCCCTGCCGGCGCTGCTCAAGGGTGGCGACATCAACCCGATCCTCGATCCCGTCGCGCTCAACCATTACCTGAACTTCCACGCCGTGGTGCCTGCGCCACGCACGCTGTTGGCTGGCATCGAGAAACTGCCGCCAGCGACCTGGATGCGCGTTGAAGCGGACGGGACCACCGAGCAGAAAACCTGGTGGACCCTGCCCTACGGGCCACACGAGGACGAGAAAAACCTGCAGCTCGAAGACTGGGTCGACCGCGTACTCGACAGCACCCGCGAAGCCGTGGCAATTCGTCAACGTGCGGCAGTGGATGTTGGCGTGCTGCTGTCGGGGGGTGTCGACTCGAGCATGCTCGTCGGTCTGTTGCGTGAAGTCGGTGTAGAAAATCTGTCGACCTTCTCTATCGGTTTCCAGGATGCCGGTGGCGAGCGCGGCGACGAATTTCAGTATTCCGACCTGATCGCCAAACACTACGGCACTCAGCATCACCAACTGCGCATCGACGAGAAAGAGATCATCGAACAACTGCCCGCCGCATTCCGCGCGATGAGCGAGCCGATGGTCAGCCACGACTGCATCGCTTTCTATCTGTTGTCTCGCGAAGTGGCCAAGCATTGCAAAGTGGTGCAGAGCGGCCAAGGCGCAGATGAACTGTTCGCCGGTTATCACTGGTACCCGCAAGTGGACGGCGCGGCCGATCCTTACGCGGCCTACCGCGAAGCGTTTTTCGACCGCAGCTATGACGACTACGCCGCCACCGTGCAACCGAAATGGCTGACCGCCAATGACGCCGCCGGTGACTACGTGAAAGAGCATTTCGCCCAACCCGGCGCCGATGCCGCGGTGGACAAGGCCCTGCGTCTGGACAGCACCGTGATGCTGGTAGACGACCCGGTCAAACGCGTCGACAACATGACCATGGCCTGGGGCCTGGAGGCGCGCACGCCGTTTCTCGACTATCGACTGGTCGAACTGTCGGCGCGGGTTCCCGGCAAATTCAAGCTGCCCGATGGCGGCAAACAAGTGCTGAAAGAAGCGGCGCGACGGGTCATTCCAAGCGAAGTGATCGACCGCAAGAAAGGCTACTTCCCGGTGCCCGGCCTCAAACATTTGCAAGGCGACACCTTGAACTGGGTGCGCGAACTGCTGCTCGATCCAAGCCAGGATCGCGGCCTGTTCAACCCGGCCATGCTCGACAAATTACTGACTGATCCGCAAGGCCAACTGACGCCGTTGCGCGGTTCGAAACTGTGGCAACTCGCGGCCCTGAACCTGTGGCTCAGTGAACAAGGAATCTGATTGATGAAACCCCACGCCACGGCCATTAACCAACGCCTGATACGCGGCCAGACGCCGTCGTATGAGCGTTTGCAGGCGCGCCTGGCCGAAGACGGCAGCGAACTCGCAACTGCGCCGATTGCAGTGCATTGCGGCTGGGGCCGGTTGCTGATCGGCCACACTTTTCCCGACCCGGCAACACTGGCCCGAGAGCTGCTCAACGAGCAGCCCGGCGAGCGTGACATTGCCCTGTACGTCGCCGCACCGCAGCAGATTCTCGGCCTCGAACCGACGCAATTGTTTCTCGACCCGTCCGACACCCTGCGCCTGTGGTTCAGCGACTATCGCCAGGCCACCCGCGTGTTTCGCGGTTTTCGTATTCGTCGTGCACAAAGCGAAGCAGACTGGCAGGCAGTCAATCACCTGTATCAGGCGCGCGGCATGTTGCCGATCGATCCGGCGCTGCTCACCCCGCATCATCAGGGCGGCCCGGTTTACTGGCTGGCCGAGGATGAAGACAGCGGCGCGGTGATCGGCAGCGTCATGGGCCTGAATCACCACAAGGCCTTCAACGATCCGGAAAACGGCAGCAGCCTCTGGTGCCTTGCGGTGGACCCGCAGTGCTCGCGCCCCGGTGTCGGCGAAGTGCTGGTGCGCCACTTGATCGAGCACTTCATGAGTCGCGGCTTGAGCTATCTCGATCTGTCGGTGTTGCACGACAACCGTCAGGCGAAAAACCTCTACGCCAAACTCGGTTTCCGCAACCTCTCGACCTTCGCGATCAAGCGCAAGAATGGCATCAACCAGACGCTGTTCCTGGGTCCCGGGCCGGAAGCCAATTTCAATCCCTATGCGCGAATCATCGTCGAAGAAGCCCATCGCCGTGGTATCGACGTGCAAGTGGATGACGCCGAGGCCGGACTGTTCACGCTCAGCCATGGCGGGCGCCGCGTGCGTTGCCGCGAATCGTTGAGCGATCTGACCAGCGCGATCAGCATGAGTCTGTGTCAGGACAAAAGCCTGACCCACAAAGTGTTGAAGGCTGCCGGACTGAAGCTGCCCTCGCAGCAATTGGCGGGCAACGCCGATGACAATTTAGAGTTTCTCGATGAGCATCAAAGGGTGGTGGTCAAGCCGCTCGATGGTGAACAGGGTCAAGGCGTGGCAGTGGATTTGCAGAGCATCGAGGAGGTGCAACAGGCCATCGAAGCGGCCAAGCAATTCGATAGCCGAGTGCTGTTGGAAAGCTTCCACGAAGGTCTGGATCTGCGGATTCTGGTGATCGGTTTTGAAGTGGTGGCGGCGGCGATTCGTCGTCCGGCGGAAGTGATCGGTGATGGTCAGCATTCGATTGGTGCGCTGATCGAAGCCCAGAGCCGACGCCGGCAAGCGGCCACGGGCGGCGAGAGCAAAATCCCGCTGGATCACGAAACCCAGCGCACCTTGCATGCGGCCGGTTACGACTACAGCAGCATTTTGCCGGCGGGCGAGCATTTGTTCGTGCGGCGCACGGCGAATCTGCACACCGGTGGCACGCTGGAGGATGTCACGGCGATTCTGCATCCGACCCTGATCGATGCCGCCGTGCGGGCGGCGCGGGCGCTGGATATTCCGATGGTCGGCCTCGACCTGATGGTGCCGGCGGCAGATCAACCGGAGTACGTGTTTATCGAAGCCAACGAGCGGGCCGGTCTGGCCAATCATGAACCGCAACCGACAGCCGAGCGGTTTGTCGATTTGTTGTTTCCGCACAGCAAGCCGGCAGTTTCTTGATCATGTGGTGCATCTACTGACGCCTTCGCGAGCAGGCTCGCTCCCACATTTGAAATGCGGTCCCCTGTGGGAGCGAGCCTGCTCGCGAAGGGGCCGCCTCAGGCGCTACAAATTTTTCTCCTCATCGAAACCATCGATGTGCTCAACCCATCAGGAGTTTCCATGACCACGCAAATCCCCGAACCGGATCTCAACTACCTGCAAAAAGTCCTGCTGGAAATGCTCGCCATTCCCAGCCCCACCGGGTTCACCGACACCATCGTACGTTACGTCGCCGAGCGTCTGGAAGAACTCGGTATCCCTTTCGAAATGACCCGGCGCGGCACCATTCGCGCGACGCTCAAGGGTCGAAAAAACAGCCCCGACCGCGCCGTTTCCGCGCATCTGGACACTATCGGCGCTGCTGTCCGGGCGGTCAAAGACAACGGTCGCCTGACCCTTGCACCGGTCGGATGCTGGTCGAGCCGTTTTGCCGAGGGCAGTCGCGTCAGCCTGTTCACCGACAACGGCGTGATTCGCGGCAGTGTGTTGCCCCTCATGGCTTCCGGGCATGCGTTCAATACCGCGGTGGACGAGATGCCGATCAGTTGGGATCACGTCGAACTGCGCCTGGACGCCTACTGCGCAACCAAGGCCGATTGCGACTCGCTGGGTATCAGCGTCGGTGATGTGGTGGCGTTTGATCCGCTGCCGGAATTCACCGAAAGCGGCCATATCAGCGCCCGTCACCTCGATGACAAGGCTGGCGTCGCCGCGTTGCTGGCGGCACTCAAAGCCATCGTCGATAGCGGTCAGGAACTGATGATCGACTGCCACCCGCTGTTCACCATCACCGAGGAAACCGGCAGCGGTGCGGCGGCGGCTTTGCCGTGGGACGTCAGCGAGTTCGTTGGCATCGACATTGCGCCGGTCGCGCCGGGGCAGCATTCCAGTGAACACGCGGTGAGTGTGGCGATGCAGGATTCCGGCGGCCCATACGACTATCACCTGTCGCGCCACCTGCTGCGTCTGGCCGGTGAAAACGAACTGCCTGTGCGCCGCGACCTGTTCCGCTACTACTTCAGCGACGCACACTCGGCGGTGACTGCCGGCCACGACATCCGCACTGCCCTGCTCGCCTTTGGCTGCGATGCGACCCATGGTTATGAGCGCACGCACATCGACAGTCTGGCGGCGCTCAGTCGCTTGCTCGGGGCTTACATCCTGAGTCCGCCGGTATTTGCCAGCGACGCGGCGCCGGCCAATGCATCGCTGGACCGCTTCAGCCATCAGATCGAGCACGACACGCAGATGGAGAGCGAAACGCGAGTGCCGCCAGTGGACAGTCTGGTGGGGCAGCGTTCCGACAGTTAAATCATTGTTGGCAGAACCATCGCCTTCGCGAGCAGGCTCGCTCCTACAGGGAAACACATTCCAAATGTGGGAGCGAGCCTGCTCGCGAAGGGGCCAGATCAGGCAACACAAAACTGGCAGGCAACCATCAATCGCCGTAGCATCCCGCCATTGATTCAGCCGAGGTGCCCATGCTCATCCCTTACGACGCTCTTGAAGTCGACACCCTCACCCGCCTCATCGAAGATTTCGTCACCCGCGACGGCACCGACAACGGCGACGACACGCCGCTGGAAACCCGCGTATTGCGCGTACGCCAGGCACTGACCAAGGGCCAGGCGCTGATTGTCTTCGACCCGGAAAGCGAACAGTGCCAGTTGATGCTCAAGCACGACGTGCCCAAGCATCTGTTTGACTGAAATCCTCAGCGAACCTTTTGCGTAGCCTGTTTGCGCTGGATCCGCTCGTAGACCTCCGCACGATGCACATTGACTTTCTGTGGCGCCTCGACGCCGAAGCGCACGCTGGAACCGTTCACTGACAGAACGCGCAAGGTGATGTCATCACCGATTGAAATCAACTCACCAACGACACGGCTGAGTACAAGCATGAGATTCGTCCTTCAGGGTTAGCGAACCCTGAAGATGCGCGGCTTGCGGCGGCTCTACAATGCGCCGCGGGCAAATCAGTAATGCCCTACAGCGTCAGGCGCGCTGACCTTCAGACATTTCCCGCAAATCGTTAAACAGCCTTCCCCTCAAGCGGCGGAAAAGCGTGGACCGAACAGAATCACGCTGGCACCGATCACGCACAACGCCACACCGATCCAGTCCGAACCCAATGGACGAACTCGCTCGACCACGGCCAGCCAGCCAATCGAAGCCACGATGTAGATCCCGCCATAAGCGGCATAGGCGCGACCGGCGTAGGCCGCTTCGACGCGCGTCAACAACAGCGCGAACAGGGTCAGACTGAGCAGCGCCGGGATCACCCACAGGGCACTTTTGCCCTGACGCAGCCACATGAAGAAAGCAAAACAACCGGCGATTTCAAACAGCGCCGCAAGGAAGAACCACAGGTAATTGAGCATTGACGCGTCTCGACAGGGTGACCATTGCGGCCACCCTAACCACGCCGCACGTCAGGGGCAAGTTCAGCCGTTGCTCTGTTTGGCCTTGGCGCGCATTTTCTCGGCCATGGACGTCATTTCGTTGTAAAGCAGTTGTGGGTTCTTCTGCTTGATCGCCCAAGCCATACGGCCCTGTTCGTGAGGCAGGATCATGAATTCGCCAACAGCGACTTGCTGATAGATGTAGTCGGCAATGTCCGCTGCGCTGATCGGTGAACTCTCCAGCAACTTGCCGACCTGGGCTTTCATCGCCGGAGTCGGGCCACGGAAAGAATCGAGCAGATTGGTCTGGAAGAATGACGGGCACACCACATGCACGCCGACTTCCTGCTGCGCGAGTTCGATCAACAGACTCTCCGACAAGGCCACCACGCCCGCCTTGGCCACGTTGTAGTTGCTCATCGCCGGGCCCTGCATCAACGCGGCCATGGAGGCGATGTTGATAATCTTGCCTTTGCTTTGTTCAAGCAATGGCAGGAACGCTTTGCAGCCCTTGACCACGCCCATCAGGTTGATCGCGATCTGCCAGTCCCAGTCTTCCAGCGACAGTTCGCTGAAGAACCCGCCAGAGGCCACGCCAGCATTGTTGACGATGATGTCGATGCCGCCGAGTTTCTCTTCGCAGGCCTGGGCGAACGCAGTGAGCTGGCTGTAATCACGCACATCGCAACGCTGAATAAACCCGTCGCCGCCCGCCTCGCGCACCATTTTCAGGGTTTCTTGCAGGCCGGGCTCGCTGACGTCGGACAAGGCCAGTTGCCAGCCTTCACGCGCCCAGCGCAGCGCGATTTCGCGACCTAAACCTGAGCCCGCGCCAGTGATCATCATGCGATTTTGCATAGCAGACAGCCTTGTTGTTCCGGGGAAGATGCGCGGAGTGTAGCGAAGGTTCGGCGCGCGCCCACGCTCCATCAAGTTGCTGAATGGAGGATCAAAAGATCGCAACCTTCGGCAGCTCCTGGACTGATTTCTGTAGGAGCTGCCGAAGGCTGCGATCTTCTGATCTTTTGCTTTAAAGGAAATAAGGACGCAATCCAAATACATTAAAAAAACATTGAATTTTCTTTCATTCGCACCGGTCGGAATTTATAAGCTGCCTGGAATTACTTAGTCTCCAGTCGCCCTTGAACACCAAGACTTCTCGAACACTTTCAACAAGGAAATAGACATGGGCACAATTCTTATCATTATCCTGATCCTGTTGCTGATCGGTGGTCTGCCAGTCTTCCCACACTCCAGAAGTTGGGGTTACGGTCCATCGGGCATTATCGGCGTGGTGTTGGTCGTGCTGCTGGTGCTATTGCTACTCGGTCGGATATAACGATTCAAGCGTAAAAAAAGAGGCCCTTTTCAGGGCCTCTTTTTTATTGCGCTGTCCCGTCCTGAATAAGGTTTACACCTTCTGACCCATTCTCAGGAGGGAGTAATGAATACGGGAGAAAGGCGCAGTCAGCGTGATTACACGCTGACCTTTAAATTGTCGGTCGTCGATCAGGTCGAAAAAGGCGAGTTGAGTTATAAAGAGGCTCAAGAGCGCTATGGCATTCAGGGTAAAACGACCGTACTGAACTGGTTACGCAGGCATGGTCGGCAGGACTGGAGTCAAGGCGCGTCCATTCGCTCCAAGAGACCCCGTTCCATGGATGAGCCCGATAAACCCCTGACACCCGAACAGCGAATCAAAGAGCTTGAAGAAAAGCTTGCCCAAGCCAACCAGAAAGCTCAGTTTTTCGAGGCCGTCGTTGACGTTTTGAAGAACGACTTCGGTGTTTCTGTCGTAAAGTCCTCTCCCAAGGGCAGATCCAAGGCCTGAGCATCAGTAGGGCTTGCCAGTTCATGGGGATTTCCCGTCAGGCGTATTACAAGCGCAACCGGGCGTGTGATGCCCGGGCCCGTCATGCCCAGGAAGTGATGGGATTCGTGAGGGAAAAGCGACTTAGGCAACCGCGCCTTGGCACCCGAAAACTTCACAATCTAATGCGCACTGAGCCAGAAGTGTCCGTAAAGGTTGGTCGAGACCGTTTATTCGATATCTTGCGAGATCGGCGCGAACTGGTTCCCCGCAGACGGGCCTATCACAAAACGACAGACAGCCATCATCGCTTTCGCCGGCATCCAACC